>NZ_JCBCDA010000055.1:0-7154 GCF_059865615.1 Petrocella sp.
ATAAGATATCTCATCCAGAAATGGAGTAAGACCCCTGGAAGACTAGCAGGTTGATAGGTTAGGGGTGTAAGCACGGTAACGTGTTCAGCTGACTAATACTAATAGGTCGAGGGCTTGAACTAAGAAAGTGATTATAAAGATATGAGCTTAAGATTAAAATATGTGCATGTAAGAAACGATGTAAACAATCTCTTATGCGGTTTTCAGTGTTTGTAAATGAATACTGAAAAGTAAAGTAGTGACAAATTATGGCCCAGTGGCTCAGTTCAAGGAGTGAAGCGAAGCGCACATGATAGGACCAAGGTAGCTTACTGGGGAAAAAGAATAATGTAAAGTAGTGACAAATTATGGCCCAGTGGCTCAGTTGGTTAGAGCGCCGCCCTGTCACGGCGGAGGTCGAGGGTTCGAGTCCCTTCTGGGTCGTCATCAATTTAATTATGTAAATATCCCAGGGCGCATAGCTCAGCTGGGAGAGCACCTGCCTTACAAGCAGGGGGTCACAGGTTCGAGCCCTGTTGCGCCCATTCGATATACAAATTCATAGCACATAAATATTAGAGAATAATATCGATGTGTATTTTTTGAGTTTAGAAACAACCTTTTGCCGACGTGGCTCAATTGGCAGAGCAGCTGACTTGTAATCAGCAGGTTACCGGTTCGAGTCCGGTCGTCGGCTTTTAACAATTTAATAATCATTTGGAGGGGTTCCCGAGTGGCCAAAGGGGGCAGACTGTAAATATGTTGCGATAGCTTCGAAGGTTCGAATCCTTCTCCCTCCATTCAAACAATAAAGACAGTCCTCTTTATAAAAATTATAGGTCTGATCGGTTTGTTTGTTCCATATAGTTGGTTCATCGAATCAACAACGACGCGGAGTGGAGCAGTCTGGAAGCTCGTCGGGCTCATAACCCGAAGGTCAGAGGTTCAAATCCTCTCTCCGCAATTGGTAACATTGTATCAAATGCATCAGCCCAGATAGCTCAGTCGGTAGAGCAGAGGACTGAAAATCCTCGTGTCGCTGGTTCGATTCCGGCTCTGGGCATTCAACTTTAACTTCATAACTTATAAGGGTCACTAGCTCAGCTGGTAGAGCACTGGACTTTTAATCCAGTTGTCTCGGGTTCGAACCCCGGGTGACTCATTCTAGATTATCTATTGTATAGGTAATTTTTTTTTATATTCTAATAGGTTTTATATGCAGTTAGCATAAATAATGAATGATTATTTCCAAGCTGAGAATTGTTGATGAATTACAGAGCATAACTTACTAGTGTGGATAACTACTGACGGTAACTACATTCTATTGTATAATGTTATTATTAAGACTCGGGAGGTAAAGATGAAGAATAGGTATGGAATAATAAGCATGGTTGTGCTGACGATAGCTTTAATAATAGGTATATTTACCATAACAACGTTTTCAATGATGTATGGTGCTTTATATGTTCTTCTATTATTTCTTTCTGGATATGTGGTATTAATGCGCTATTGTAGAAAATGTCCCCACAGTATGAATGGTTCTTGTCATCATAAGATACCAGGTCAATTAGCAAAAAAATTGCCTTATAAAAAAACAGGAAAATATACTTTTTATGAATACGTATCTACAATTGGTTCCATGTTGATGGTTTTTGTATTGCCTCTTACCAGTATGGATGGTAGATATTACTTGCTTATACCCTACTTAATTATATGGGGCACAGTGATTTTAATGATCAAAACTAAAGTCTGTAAATTCTGTTATAATCGTTGGTGTCTATTCTGTCCTAATAAGGTTAAAATGTAGATTATTATAACAAAAGACATGAGGTGGAGCTATGTTGGATCCAGTACTTAAAAAACTAAAAAAAAGTTTAAAACATACGGATATCCTTATTGGTAAGGAAGATAAGTACCTAAATGCTGCAGTACTAATTCCTCTAATTGATATGAAGGATGAAATTCATGTCCTCTACCAAGTAAGAAGTGAGCATATTCGACAAGGTGGTGAGATTGGTTTTCCGGGCGGCGGTCAAGAGAATGTTGATAAAGGCGACTATGAAAGAACAGCGGTTAGAGAGACCTCAGAGGAACTGGGTATTGAAGAGAGTAAGATAGAGGTAATTGGCCATCTAGGTACTTTGGTTGCTCACTCAGATGTGACTATAGATGTGTTTGTAGGTGTTCTAAAGATTGATGATTTACAAGTACTAGATCTTAACGAAGAGGTTGCCTCGGTATTTACAGTTCCACTTGAAATACTACTTAATATGAAAACCGAAATTAATTATATCGATATGGAGGTTAGGCCATCCTTTATCGTTGAAGAAGGTGACGAAGTGATAGCTCTTACCTCAAAATCATTAGGCTTGCCGGATAAATACGATAAACCTTGGATGAAGCATAAGCGTAAAGTATATTTTTATAGATATAATCATCATATCATTTGGGGTATGACTGGAGAGATAACTAAGGTCTTTTTAGATTTATTCAAAGATTAAAGCGTGGCTATATTACTAAGAATAGATCCTTGAACTAAGTGTGAGTTTTTAAGCATCATTTTGAAACTTAAATGATGTTATAAATCAGAAAAAGATTGCCTAAGAGCAATCTTTTTCTGATTCTGGTAAAATAGTTTTATAATAATGTAGCTTTAAAGGCTTGATCCAGGTCATAGATTAGATCATCAACATCTTCGATACCTATTGAAAGTCTTATGGTGTCTTTCGTGATACCTGCTGCAATCTGATCTTCATCACTTAATTGTTGATGGGTTGTCGTACTTGGATGAATAACCAAAGACTTGGCATCAGCTACATTGGCCAAATGGGAAAATAATTCAAGAGCATTGATGAATTTCTCTGCTGCAACTTCATCGCCTTTAATGCCAAAAGTGAAAATACTTCCGGATCCTTTTGGTAAATATTTTTGAGCAAGTTCATGATAAGGGTCATCTTTTAATGAAGGATAGTGTACCCAGTTTACAAGTTCATGGTTATTTAAATATTCTGCAATTTTCTTAGCATTAGATACATGACGTTCTACTCTTAGGGAAAGAGTTTCTAGCCCTTGTAAGAATAGGAATGAGTTAAATGGACTAATAGCGGCACCCGTATCACGTAATAAAGTTACTCTAGCCTTAATGATGTACGCAAGGTTTCCGAGAGCTTCAGAGTATACAATACCGTGGTAGCTTGGATCAGGCTCTGTAAAGCTTTTAAATCGCCCACTAGCGGCCCAATCAAAATTACCGGCATCTACAATGACACCTCCGATAGAAGTACCATGCCCACCTATGAACTTTGTAGCTGAATGTACAACAATATCAGCACCAAATTCTATGGGTCTATTTAAATAAGGTGTGGCAAAAGTATTGTCAACGATGAGAGGTAAACCGTTCTTGTGAGCGAGATTGGCCACTGCTTCAATATCTATAATATTGGTCAATGGATTACCGATGGTTTCAATATAGATGGCTTTAGTATTATCATTAATTTTTTCAGCAAAGTTTTCAATTCGATCAGGATTGACTAAATGGGTTTTGATGCCAAACTTTGGTAATGTATTTTTTAGTAAGTTATGGGTACCACCATATAGAGAATTGGCTGCTACGATTTCATCACCAGCAGATGCGATATTTTGAATGGCATAGGTAATGGCTGCAGATCCGGAAGCAACAGCAAGAGCAGCCACACCACCTTCAAGGGCGGCAATACGTTTCTCAAAAACATCGGTAGTTGGATTCATAATACGTGTGTAAATATTGCCGGGCTCACTTAAGTTAAAAAGATTTTTTCCATGTTCAAAATCTCTAAAACTATAAGCACTTGTTTGGTAGATGGGTACCGCTCGTGAGCCGGTTGCAGAATCAGGCTCCTGACCGGCATGTAATTGTAAAGTATCAAATCCGTAAGTATGTTTGCTATTGCTCATCATATCACTCCTTTGTGTATGGGTTATATAGTTACGTATCAGACAATCATAGAATTTAGGTATAAAAAAACTATTCCTGTTAAGAAATAGAAGCGTATCATTCCAGAATGCGTCTTATTTCTCAGCTTATGCTGTAGGAATTAGCACCATACAACTGCTTGCTGGTTGCCGGGTTTCACAGGGCCTATTCCCTCCACCACTCTTAATAAGATGTTTTAAAATTATATGACTGGATAAGGTGCCAAAACTATATAGTTGAAACTTAATTTTGGCCCTTTAACCCTAACATTAAAGTTCAACTAAATAATAATGAAACTTTAATCATTGATAAATAATATCAATCAGCTAATTTTTCTAATCATAGCATGAGAGGAAACCGGTGTCAATACAAGTCATTAAAAACTAGAATAAGTCATAGTAAAAGGAATTATATAAATCATTTATTAATCACTATATACAACAGTAATAGTTCAGTTTAAAAAAAATTAACATTAAAGATTATGATGGTAAAGGTGATAGGTATTGCAAAATAAGCTTTATAAAGCTTATTTTTTATAGATTCATAAGTATATATGCAAGTTTTTTATTGGAAAAAATCATTATCTTGAAAAAAGTATTGACAGATGTTTTAAAGCATACTATAATAGTTCCATATTCATTAATTGACATTGCAATGGTGCACATCAATTAATAACGTGAACAAAGTGGTTCACATACTTCTAAATTGAAGTATGTGGGCCTTTTTTTATTCTCTAGGAAAGTCATACTCTAGCATTCGGCTTTAAAACATAGCTGAATGCGCCAAGGTCCTTTCCTTTCGAACCGTTCTGAAATATGAGAAGAGCTCATAACGAAGCGTAGCTTCTTTTCTTGTTTCCCCAGATTCAAAAATATGATGGCCATCATTTTTTTTATATGACACTTACACAACCCATTAAGCAATTCACAAGATGATAGAAGAAAAAAGTATCTATTCGATGTTAAAAGTAAGTATTATTACAAATTAAGTTTTTAAGAGGAGGATTACTATGGACAAGATTACAAAAATCGATATTATTACAAGACCAAGCAAAGTTGAAGCTTTAAAAGTTGCTTTAAATGAAATCGGGATTACAGGTATGACATTTTCACATGTATTGGGTTGTGGCTTACAAAAAGGTAAAACAGAATATTATAGAGGAACAGAATATGAGATTGACTTATTACCAAAATCAAGAATTGAAGTTGTTGTATCTGAGGTACCGGTAGAAAAAGTCGTTGAAGTAGCTAAGGAAGTACTTAGAACTGGAGAGATTGGTGACGGAAAAATATTTATTTATCCGGTAGAAAATGTGATTAAGGTAAGGACAGGCGAAGAAGGCGTTAAAGCTTTATAAGCGGTTCACAAGGGTAGGACGAAGCAAACATGTAACTAAATGGGATTGGGATTGCATTCTAGACAATAAAGAATAGTGAATGCAACATAAAAGATAATGTTGAAGGAGTGAAGAATAATGGAAGATATAAAATTAGTTTTAGATACGATATGGGTGTTAATTGCAGCAGCGTTGGTGTTTTTTATGCAAGCGGGATTTGCAATGGTAGAAACTGGCTTTACCAGATCAAAAAATGCAGGTAATATCATTATGAAGAACCTTATGGACTTTTCTGTTGGATCGGTTATGTTTTGGCTCGTAGGCTATAGTATTATGTATGGTGTAAGTAATTTTGGTTTATTTGGTTGGTCAGGCTTTGTTTTTTATGATGACTATACATCTTTAATATTTCAAACTGTTTTTTGTGCTACAGCAGCGACTATTGTATCAGGTGCCATGGCTGAACGTACAAAATTCATTTCTTACTTGGTATATAGTTTCTTTATTTCAGTTGTTATTTACCCAGTATCAGGTCATTGGATCTGGGGTGGTGGTTGGTTATCCACCTTATCTATAGGTGGTGCAGAAGGTTTTATAGATTTTGCAGGTTCAACAGCAGTACATTCTGTCGGTGGTTGGACAGCCCTAGTTGGTGCGGCAATATTAGGTCCTAGAATTGGGAAATATTCGAAATCCGGTAAATCTAATGCGATTCCCGGTCACTCATTAACACTTGGTGCACTAGGTGTATTTATACTTTGGTTTGGTTGGTTTGGGTTTAATCCCGGATCACAGCTGGCAGCTTCTTCTGCTGAGGACGCTATCGCTATCGGTCAAATCTTTGTTACCACGAACTTGGCAGCAGCAGCGGCAGCAATTGTTGCCATGCTTGTAACTTGGATTCGTTACAAAAAACCGGACGTATCTATGTCACTTAATGGGGCATTAGCAGGCCTTGTAGCGATTACCGCAGGTTGTGCAGCGGTTTCTCCAATGGGCGCATTCTTCATAGGGATTATTGCAGGTATTGTAATTGTCTTTGCAGTAGAGTTTATAGACAAAGTACTTAAGGTAGACGACCCGGTTGGTGCTGTGAGTGTTCATGGTATCACAGGGGCAGTTGGTACATTACTAGTAGGAGTATTTGCTACTGATGGTGGTTTACTTTATGGTGGAGGCTTTGGTCAATTAGCGATTCAAGCAGTCGGTGTTGTTGCCGTTGCTGCATGGGTTTTTCCAACGGCTTTCGTTGTCTTCAAGATTGTAGACAAGTTAATTGGATTAAGAGTTAGTGCATCAGAAGAACAAAATGGACTTGATATTGAAGAACATGGTATTGATAGTTATGCAGACTTCGAAATCAAAGGTGTTACAGTTCATCATGGCGCATAGGAGCGTTTTTTAATTATTATAGGTATGAGCTGCAATAGCAGATTATATAGTATTATTCCTCATCCTAAAAATCTTTAAGCAAAAAACTATGTCATTTGACATAGTTTTTTGTTGGCTTGTTTTTTATTGAAAAATTCCGTACAATAGATATAGTTACAAAGAATGAAAAGAGGGTAAGCAAATGAAAAAAAATCTCTATGATCATCTTAAAAGTTATAACCATAAAATATATCCCATGCACATGCCCGGTCATAAAGGGGGAAGATATCGTTTGGTTAAGGATGCCTACACCATAGATGTAACAGAGGTACCGGGCACAGACCATCTTTATCAAGCCAGTGGCATTTTAAAAGAAAGTATGGATTATATTTCTAAACTGTATGGGACCAAAAGAACGATTTTTCTGGTTAATGGAAGTACTATGGGTATTTTAAGTGCTATTGGGGGTATTCATGAAGCAGAAGATACTGTTTTGGTTGCTAGGAATTGTCATCA
>NZ_JCBCDA010000128.1:0-1548 GCF_059865615.1 Petrocella sp.
AGAAGATAATTTTGAATCTGAACTTAAAGAAACTTTGACTTTAAAAGCATATATGATTAGTAAAATCTAAAATAAAAACGCCATATTCTTGTTAAATAAGAAATTTGGCGTTTTATATAAAGCGCGAAACGAGATTCGAACATTCCTCGTAACCTACAAAGCCTATAGAAAGGGGACTGCCAGCACGTCTTTTTCTTATGGATTCAAGTGGGGACTCAAATAATATGCAGCACCACATAAATAATTCCTTGTGGGTAAGCAACAAGAATGATAGACTAATATTTAGGCAATAATCTAAACCTAAACGATTTATTGTGAAGATATTTCATGATTTGATTTAAAAAACTAATATGGGGAGGGGTCTATACGTATATAGCTCATAAAAGAGAAGACGAAAGCCATCAATTATTATTTGAGCATTTGAAAAATACTGCAAATTATGCATCTGGTTTTGCTAAATCTTTTAACAACGAAGAATATGCCTATACTATTGGTCTATTACATGATCTAGGTAAGTACTCTAATGCGTTTCAAAATAGGATTCTTAATAACGGAAAAAAATGTGATCACTCAACTGCTGGAGCAATTATAGCATATAAGATGAAGCCCTTTGGCGTCATCTGTTCTTATTGTGTTGCAGGTCATCATAGTGGTCTTCAAAATTATGGTAGCAAAGTTGATGAAGTGCATGAAGGCACATTAATGTCAAGATTAAAATCTAATAGTCATATTCCGAATTACTCAAACTATGTAACAGAAATAAATCTTAATAACTATAATGAATTAGGAAAGCCGAATATAAAACCTCTTGGGAAAGGGGGTTATTCAGTGTCTTTTCTTATTCGAATGCTATATTCTGCCTTAGTTGACGCCGACTTTTTGGATACTGAAAAATTTATGAATAATGGAAAAGTGAATAGGTCAGTTATTTATGATTTTGTAGGTTATCAAAAGCTTCTTAGTATTGAAATTGCTAGGTTTAATATTAATGGTATGATCAACTCCAAAAGAAATGAAATATTGGTTAATTGTATGATGAAATCAAAACTAGGCAAAGGACTATTTTCTCTTACGGTACCAACGGGTGGTGGTAAGACTTTGTCCTCTATGGCATTTGCAATCCAACATTTGTTAAAACATAAAATGGATCGAATCATATATGTGATACCCTATACATCTATTATTGAACAGAATGCCAATGTATTTAAAAATATATTTGGTGAAAATGCTGTATTAGAACATCATTCCAATTTTGACTTTGAACATACCGAGAACAGTAAAGACAATTTGGACAGCAAATTGTATCTAGCCACCGAAAATTGGGACGCTCCGATTATTGTGACGACAAATGTACAGTTTTTTGAATCACTTTATGGAAACAGATCCTCGAAATGTAGGAAACTGCAGAATATAGCTAATAGCGTTATAATTTTTGATGAAGTACAGATGCTTCCGGAAGAATACCTAACACCATGTATCATGGGTATTGCTGAATTGGTAGCTAATTGCAATTCTACGGCTGTATTGTGCAGTGCAACTCAGCCAACG
>NZ_JCBCDA010000146.1:0-1463 GCF_059865615.1 Petrocella sp.
ATAAGGGCGATGGTCATTAGAAGTATAGTGTAGACGCCTGAAGCTACACCGTAGATGAAGAAGCCAACATCATCCATGCCTTCTTTTTTGTTATCCATTCGATCTGCCAGATAAAATGAGAACAAAGGCAGTCCGATGAAAGCCAGGAGTCCCAGTTGAATCTGTCCGGAAGTGTTAAATACGGCCATGTTCATGAGTATGGAAGTGGTTCTAATGACCATGCCAAATCGAAAGCCAATGTTCTGACTGAGTGTCCCTTGGAGATAGTCTTGCAGATGCTCAATCACGGATATATTAATAATGAGTGCTATTACAAAGGCGATTCCAAAGGTAAGGATAAAGGCTTTTAGTCCTACTTTTAGGCCTTCTTTTGCCACTTCTTTCTTATCAAATGTCTTCATGTAATCTCTCCATTAAGTTTATTGCTGTAAGACCAACAGCTTGATGATGTCTTCGTGAAAGCCGTCTGCAATCTCAAAGGTTGCTTCTTCTCTCTTGGCTTTTTTATCGCTGAGATTGGTATGGATATAGAGACTGTCAATGCCGGCTGCAATAGCACCTTTGATGTCTGTGGCATAATCCTTTCCAATCATTACGGTTTCTTTTTTCTTAAGGCTGTTTTCTGCCAGTACCATCTCAAGCAGTGCCGGATCCGGTTTACACATGCCTTTGTCTGAGGATACATAGATTTCATCAAAAATGTTCTTGATGCCCAGCATCTTAATCTCTGCTTGTAAATAAGCTCTCTGTGCGTTAGAGAGTATGAAAAGGCGTTTTTTACTTTTTTTCAGTTCTTGCAGCATATCCATGACGCCGGGATACAACCGTATATGTTCTGT
Organism: Petrocella sp.; assembly: GCF_059865615.1. Taxonomy (NCBI): domain Bacteria; kingdom Bacillati; phylum Bacillota; class Clostridia; order Lachnospirales; family Vallitaleaceae; genus Petrocella; species Petrocella sp. The sequence continues at coordinate 840 of NZ_JCBCDA010000146.1, forward strand.
TGTAATGGCACGAAAGGCTTTGACGGTGTGTTGTACGAGTTTGGGGCTTGCTTTGGTGTCTAAGTCTTTGTAGATCTTATAGAATACGTCGGTGATGTCGATGTCCGGATAGTCTGTGTTTTTGACCCGTAATAGGTATTTTTTTACGTATTTGTCGTAGGATTGCTTGAGTTCTTTTCCACTGATATAGGTGCCTTGGTAGCCCATGAATACGGCTATTTTTTCCCATACCGATTCGGATGATTCGTCTGTTTTGATGTCTATGAGGGTGCCGTATAGATCAAATATATAGTTCTGGTACATAGGTTACCTCCCCTTGCTAATTTTGTTTTGCTTTATGTGGCTACTCTTCTATCTTACCTAATCGTTTGTTATAAAGCAAGAGGAAGTATGGTTGGTATGGAATTAATACAATTAGGGGAATTTTTAAGCACTATAAAGGGGTCCCATGAAAACCCTTCCACAGACCGTAATAACACAATGCTTCATAGGAAAGTTATTTTATTTTTGCATCATGTCTTGAAGATTGACATGATGCGTCAAGGTAACTTTCCTATGAAGTGTTCAGAAATATGAGCAAAGCTCATACCGAGGCAAAGCCTCTTTTCTTACTCCAGGAACTTC
>NZ_JCBCDA010000014.1:0-17168 GCF_059865615.1 Petrocella sp.
TGGTTAAAGGGTCAAAACTAAGTTTCACTAAATTTACATACAATATATAGATTACGTTGATGCATTCATAACTATATATTGTATGCAAAAGTTCAACTATATAGTTTTGACACCTTAACCTTTATTAAATATGTTATGATATCAATGCATGATTATAGGGTATTTATCCAAATATTTCATAGGACTTTTTCAATAATTCGTCGGTATGCGCTGTAATATGTTGGTATACTTGCTCATTGATTTTTCTATAAAGTTCTACATTTTTATCAATCGGGATAAAAGTATCTTTACGTCTAATCATATGATCGATGGCTTCTTGTCGATCTTTATACACACCAAGGGCCAATGCTGCGCAAATAGCTGCTCCCATGCTGGCTGAACCGTTTACTACGTTTCTATGTGCAGGTACTCCAAAGACATCCGCAAATATCTGCATAAACAGTTCGCCATTGGATCCGCCACCGCTAACAATAATATTAGATAACTCAATACCTCGTTCATCACACATGGCTTGAGCATGGTTTTTCATGGTTAAGGCAATCCCTTCTAATACTGAACGGAACATATGAGGGCCTTTGTGGGTACCATTGAACCCAATCATCATACCTCGTTCATGTAACTGATTCGGACGTGCCAACCAATTTAGTATCGTATATAAGCCGTCACAACCAGCAGGTACATCACTGGCTAATATATTCAAATACGCTTCCGGAGATATACCTTGTTCTTTGGCTGCGTTAACAATGTCGCTTCCTAAAAGTTCTTTGATCCAAGTTACTGTTGCCATACCTCTTCGGATACCGCTACTTTCATATAGGAATTCACCTTTGGTTGCGCCTGGATTACTCCAAAAATTCACGCTATCCATGTTGTTTTTTTCACCAACCATCATAGAAGTGATGTAGGTGCCAAGTGATACCAAGACAGTACCGTCATTTACAAGACCTGCGCCAAGTCCTTCAACCGCTTTGTCATTCGCTGTCGATACTACCGGAATACCTAGTGGGATACCTGTCGCATCGCTTGCAAAGGCATTTACCTTTCCCATGACGACCGATGGATCCACTAAATCAAAAAGCTTTTCTCTTGGTGTCGTATACGCATCGAATTTGTCTTTGTCCTCGAACCATTCCAAAGTTATAGGGTCTATGGGCCATGGACCAACATAATTGGACCTGGTATCTTTTGTCTCTCCGGTCAACCTATGGGTTAAGTAACCGGTTGTCGTTGTTACATATTTTACTGCATCATCATCATGCTCATAGGGTCTTGACAATCTAAGGTCCATCCAACTTTGAACTGGTGATGCTAAGTTGCCATCTTCCTTAATTAAAGCACGACAACACCTAATGGAACCAAGACCTACACCTATTATGTTGTTCTTGTCTCCATGAAACTTTTTAAACATTTCTTGACATGCCGTCTTCAAACTGTCCCACAAATCATCATCCGGATGCTCCGCCCTACCATTCTCACTAAGCTCTATTTCCCTAAGTTGTACCGTGTGAGAACAAACTTCTGTACCAAATACATCAAACACAGCTACTTTCGTACTTTGTGTACCACCATCTATTGCAATAATATACTTATCTGTCATAACCTTCTCCTATACAAATATGATTTTATCTATGGGTTGATTTATCGCATTAAGTAGCCGCCGTCTACTGTAAGCGTTGCACCATTAACATAATTGGAAGCCGCACTCGCTAAGAATACAGTAGCACCCATAAGGTCTGCTGTGTATCCCCATCTGTTTGCCGGAATATGGGCTAGAATCTCTGCATTGCGCTTCTCATCTTTTCTTGTCATTTCTGTTAAAGGTGTTGCATAATATCCAGGCGCTATCGCGTTGACTTGGATATTCCACTGCGCTAACTCGTCGCACATGGATTTTGTCAATCCTACAATACCATGTTTTGTTGCAGCATACGCGGGTGACCATTGTCCTCCAAGGAATGCGTATAAAGAGGCAATATTAATGACTTTACCACTTTCTTGTTTGATCATGAACTTACAGGATTCATGAATCATTTCAAATGCTGCCGTTAGGTTGATGGCGATCATCTTATCCCATTCTTTTCTTGTATATTGTGTCACATCTTGTACATTGATGCTAATGCCTGCGCAGTTGACGAGAACATCAATACTACCCCAAGTATTGACACATTCTTCAACAATTCGTTTACATTCACCATCACCTGTAATATCTGCCTCCATGAACTTGTATTCAACGCCACAGGCTTCAACCAATGCTTTCGTTGATCCATCATCATCTGCAAGACTTGGCACCAATACATTTGCGCCTGCTTTTGCAAGTGCCGTTGTGAACGCTTGTCCTAAGCCACCATTACCACCTGTTACAATTGCATTTTTGCCTTTTAGTGAAAAGAAATCCATATTAAAATCTGATATATTCATTTTACAACCTCCCAGTGTGTCCCTATTCAAAAATAAGGAATCTTATAGTTATAGTACAGTACCTTCGTTTTCTTCAATTTTTTTCATCAATCCATCGATAAAAGCCACCGCATCGCCTTCAACCACAATATCTGATAAGCTGCATATAGGTGCATCTCGGTTGATGTTAACTGAAATCATGTGTTGGACATTTTTTAATCCTTCAACATGTTGTATCGATCCATAAATACCAAGTGCAATGTACAGTTTCGGACTTACTGTTTTTCCTGATTGACCTACTTGGATACTTCTTGTTGCTAATCCTTGATCGACGATTTTTCGACTTGCTGAGACTTGTCCACCTAGCTTTGTGGCTAATTTTTCAAGATGATGAAAACTTCTTACAACACCCCCACCACCAGAAATAAGGACATCACTTTCTCTAATATCGTAGATTTGTTCTTTCTTTTTTACGGACAAGCATGAAATACCACCTTCTTTTACATGGGTCGGAATGTATTTCATCATCTTTGTATCTTTATTATTCTGACCTTCATAATGAAAAACACCTTGTCGAACGCTCATCATGATTGGGCTTTGACTTCTTAATACGATTCCTGCCATGATTCTACCACTAAAGGCTGGACGGATCATTTCAAGTTCGTTGTTATAGTGACCAATAGCTGTCACATCCGCAACTAAGCCAACGCCTAAGTGCATCGACAATCGTGGTGCTAAGATACGACCATAATAGGTTGCAGGTATCAGGATACAATCATATGCGTTAGCCTCTTGTAGCTGAACCATCACATCCGTCACAGCTACTTGGTCATATATTTTAATTTTAAGATGATGAACCTTAATTAGGTAATCAAAACCTTCAATAGGGGTTAGGTCCTGATTTTCAAACTCAACCCCTGTTGTTTCATAAGGTTCATCCTTAAAAATCTGCCTCGCTACTTCTAAAAGATCTATGGAATTTTGTATTTCTTTGTGATCGATATATATCAAACAACTTTTCATATCAAATATATCCTTTTTCTTTTAGGAAATCATACACGAGGGTAATGCCTTCATCGTCTGTACCAATGACGGTGTGTTCCTTCTGATTGAATTCTTTTGTATACGTTTTTGCAACTTTTGTAGGTGACCCTTTGATACCAACTTCATCCGCCTTAAAACCCAAGCTTTCATTGGATAAGATCTTCAATCGGCTTGTGACATCCAAGTCCATATCTTGACGTTTTATGTAAGGCAACTTATAACTGCTTTCTCTCGTCAAGCTGAGTATTGCCGGCAACCTCATCTCATATGTAGCGATCTTATCCTCTGTCTCAACTTCAAATACTGCCAAAGTCTGACTAAGTGCCGCTTCATCTACTTTAATGATTCCAGACATTTGATTCAGTCCAAGTAAATCACCCAGTTGTGCCGGTATATGAGATGTGTCACCATCAATAGCATGGGTGCCAGATAAGATAACATCATAAGCTTGGGACGATAAGTATCTTCCAAGAACCAAACTGGTGGCATAAGTGTCACTGCCAACATACATCTTATCTGAAATAATCGTGCCACGATCTATCCCCAGTCGTAATAAGTCTTCCATGTGAGGCTTAACAGATATCGGTGCCATCGTTACAACTTCAATATGCGTCTTTGGGTACTGGGTTTTCACTTTTAGAGCAAAAGCGACAGCACAAGCATCATCAGGATTCAGTGTTAATCTAACATTCTCTCTGATTAGCACATTGTTCTCGTAGTCATATTTGAAGTTGTCCACGTCTGGAACAAATTTTACTATACAGATTAGCCTCATCATTTAATCACTTCCTCTTTACTTAATATACTTTTACAGTTATAGGATCAAAACTAACTTCAACTACATCGTTTTGACACCTTAACATTTATCTATTATAGAACTTCTTGAATTGGCTCTAAGTCTTTTTCCATTTTCTTTTCTTTACTATTCATCTTAGCATAGACTGTAAGAATAACAACTCCTAGAAGTCCAAAGATTGCACTTACAATGAAGTAAGCATTATAACCACCATTATCTCCGAAGGTTGCCCATAAGAAGTTGTTCATTTGAGGTAAAATGATGTCCGGTAAGTACCCAATAAAGGAAATTACACCAATCGCTGTTCCCATCATAGCAACTTCAATCCTGGACTGACCAAGAAGTGACCAATACGTGCCACGAATCATATATAGGAAGATGCCTAGAACTACTGCAACCATTGCAAACATGGTTTGTGGTGATGATACCGGCAGCATCGCTGAGATTGTCAAGAATACTGCTGCACCAATGAGCGCAAAACTGATTGTTTTGGTTCTACCAAAACGGTCTGCTGCAAAGCCACCAATGAATCCACCAACAGGTCGCATCCATAAGATAATAACTGTGATTGTACCAACGGTTACTGCGTCAATGCCTACATTACTTTGCAAGAATCCACCAATATAATATACGGTCCAGAAGACGGCATAACCCATGAAAATGATACCACCCATTAAATAAACATACTTATTCTTGAGAAGCTTACCAACATCTTTAAGATGAAATTTTTCATTTTCTGAACGTTCACCAGTGTTTTCTGACATTGAATTAAGCTTTTCATCATTATCAACAAAGATTAAGATCAAGATGCCCGCTGCTAAAACAACTGCCGAGTATAAGTAGATTACCGCAACCATGGCTGCTTGTTTGTCTGCCATAAGTTCACTGTTGCCAAGAATCGCAGCAAAAATACCAAGACCGATACTGGCCATGACGGCTTCAACAACACCACGTCCACCATCTAGGATACCAAAAAATCGTCCTTCTTCATTGGATCTTGAAAGCATTTTGACTACCTTCAAATGAGAACTCCAGAAGGTAAATACTGAGAAAATACCCCATAAAAAGAAAATAATACTAACAGAAGCAGGGCTTGGAATCTGAGCAAACCAGAAGCCACATGCTGCAACACCGATTAATGAGATTCCAATTAATTTTTTGGCCGAAATCTTATCCGCGATGAGACCACTAGGAATATAGCCGATAATATAAGCCATGCCTAACATTGAGTAAAAATTATTCAGTTGTACTTGTGATAAGTCAAATACTTCAAGTAAAGTGACTTGATAATTGGTCCTTAAGTAAATAACAGGATAGATGGCACCGGCAGCAAGAATGATTAGAAAAAACTGAAAATATCGTCTGAAATTACTTTGTTTCATAAAACCCTCCAACATTTGTTTGATTTTTGTGTTGTCTTGCATTTGACCCGTAATGGTTTTCGGATAGATCAAATGCAAGAAACTATGGATAAGTTACGTTTTACTTTACACCCTTTTACTTTATATACTTATTAATACCCTCTTCTTGAGGGAAAATAGTACCATAATTCATAATGCCCTTTGGATCAAATGCTTCTTTGAGTTTTTCAAGCATATAGTATGCTGAACCGTGCTCATCACGGGTCCATTCACTTCTGAACTTCCCTATCCCATGATGGTGGCACATAGATCCACCTGCTTTGATTGTTTCTTCAACAATAATACGTTGAATCGGATGGTGATATACCATCATTTCATCTTCCGGTGCACAGCTGATTTCATAGTTATATACAAAATACATATTGGTTCCATTGATGTAACTATGAGATGAATGACCACCTAACATGGTAAGTTCATGGGCTCTTGGGAATTCTTCTCTTACGCGTTTGATGACTGCGTCGTAGATTTTGGGAATGGTCTCCCAATCTGCTGAGATCTCCGTTGTAAATCCTGCATGGGCATCTTTTTCCATCATACCTTCATACTCATCATCAATATCTTGTTGAGACCAATTCAGATGATTAAACCAATCTTCAATGTGTTGACTGTCCACTTGCTCAATGATACCGTCTTTGAATTTTTCTACCGCTTCTTCAATGCCTTTACAGGTGGCACTAACAATCCCTTCTGTTCCTTCTGCCATAAATAAGAGGACACATTTGTTTTTGTGGAAATGATAAAAATGCTGTGCTGCGTCTTCTTCTGAGTATGTTCTTGCAACAGAAGGTCTGTAGCCGTTAACCATAACTTCCCTTAATACTTTGATGCCTGTATCAACATCTTTTATGAGATAACCAAAGAACTTATTGTTTTTTGGAAAATATTTGAAGATCTTTACTGTGACTTCTGTTATGTAGCACAAAGCGCCTTCATTCCCAATAACAATATGTCTTATATCCGGTCCGCCTGCACGCCTTGATACGTTTTTGATTCTTGATATATGACCATCTGGGAATACACATTCAAGGCCTACGACCATATCTTCTATACCACCATATAAAGTAGAAAATTGACCGATACTTCTTGTCGCAACAAGACCACCCATTTTAGCTACCGGCTTAGACTGAGGAGAGTGACCCGTTGTGTAGCCGATCTTGCGTAGCTCATCTTCTAGCGTTTGTAACTCAACGCCTGCAAGGGCTGTTGCTTGCATATTATATGAATCTATTTTTACGATTTTATTCAGGTTTTTTGCATCAATAACTACGGTATTTTCTTTCCAGTTTTCAAGACCGCCTTCTGTCGCTGTTTTACCGCCTCTTGGTATTACATTTATACGATTTTCATTACAATACTTTAGTAAGTGACTTACCTCTTCTGTTGTATTCGGGTAAACAATAGCTACCGGCATGGGTACATCCAAAACTTTTCTGGCTTTTGCATACTTTTTGTAACGGTCTGCAGAAGCATCATATAAGTCATCTTGGTTTGTATTGACCTGGTCTTCTGAGAGTAATACTACTAAGCTTTCGACAATTTCATTATTATTCACGATCTTTGACCTCCTGATTTGTATCATTGACATTTTCTTTTAAGGAATGTGCTTCATGGTTCCATTCAATGAAGCAACCATATGATTCTAATTTCATTATATGGAGCGAGCCAGTAAAAGTCAAGAAAAATATAGAAACTTTTCTATTTTAAATGATTTAAAGTGGTTTAAATGGAAATGTTTCCATTGTCATGGCTTGTATATATCTTTTTATTATGATTTTCAATGATTTCTTGTACATATCTCAACCTTTACAAATAGGGTTTATAATGCTAAAATCAGTTGAAAAGTACTGTTGGATTCTTAAGAAAGAGGCGAATGACCTTATGATTAATACCGATTTACGAAATCTGAATCCCCTTGAAAGACAAATATACGACCGACTTTTTATGCACTCAAAGTCTAATCCGCCTTTTCGTATCCATCAAGCCGCCGAGATTTGTGACTGTTCTACTTCTAAGATCTCTAAATTTGTGAAAAAACTCGGTTTTAATAACTACAAACAATATATGCATTTTTTATATGGCGAAGAAATATTCCATCCTAAAGCGTCCGGCGAATTGAACCGACTTCGTCAATTTATTGATGACTTTGATATGACGATGATTGATGAGTTCCTTGAACTGATTGAAGGTCATAAGAAGATCGTCCTCTTTGGCTATGGCCCTTCCTTAATCTGCGCTCAGTATTTTGAGTATCGACTTCGTACTTGCTCCAATAAAATGGTTATTGCTGTATCCGATGAGATCTCAGTAGCCTCTATGGTGGATGAGAAAAGTTTACTTGTTATTTTTACCGTTACAGGTACTTTCCACTCTTTTGAAAATGTCTATCACGCTTCCAAAAACAAGGGTTGTGATGTCACCATTGTCGTCGAAGAGTACAATACGGCACTTTTTGCTCAATGTGACCGGGTCTTCTGGTTATCCAAATATCCCCAACCTAGTCATTTACTACCTCACGAGAAATCTAGAACTATTTTTTTCATTTTCATGGAAGAGATTATTCAATGTATTCAGTCTCAGAACAAATCTCTTGACGCCTCCGATGAGGTAAGTGAACTTAAGGTATAATCAGCAGCATCCATAAACTCAGAATAGAAAAAAGCAAGAAAGAATCCTAATTAGGTATTCTTTCTTGCTTTTTTCTATTTATTCTTTATACCGCTTCATTATTTCATGCTTTTGCTTTTTGTTAAGGTAAAACTATCTTGTAAATAACCAGACGCCCAATACAAGAAAAATCAAAGCCCAAACATAAAAGAATATCTCTGTACCTTTGACCCCAAGAAGCTTTTCAAATATCCGGATTTTTTTCATATTCCAGATTGCTGCCGGCTTTGTTATTGCAAGCACAATAACCACTGCAGCATATAGGATTGATACAATTGCCCATACTTTCATTATCCATTACTCCTTTAATATTTACTTATATTTAAGATGCCAAAACTAAGTTTCACTCTAATCCTTTTCTTATTTTGGGTGCTAATATTAGAAATACCAGGATACTTATACCCAGAACGATGCCTGAATGTTTCATAATCTCCATCCATGACCCTCTATTTGATAATACTAAGTCATTGCCCTTATAGGTCCAGTAAAAGGGTATCCAGTAAAAGAGAGGTTGCCATTTATCTGCTAAAAGCTCTACACCGGCAATGGACCCAAATAAAGGTAAAAAAAGCAATTTCATGTTCCCTGCTGCGTTCATGACATCATCGTTGTTGATGCCTTCAATAAACCCTATAAGGATGCTTACAATACACGAGGTTGTCACCATGAAAAAAATATGGAAAAAGTTAATATCACCAAAGCCCGTGATGATCAATAATAGTATGCTTCCCACCACAGGTATCACCACCCCCATCATGCTTTTTCCGGCTATAAATCCGATTCTAGATACCGGTGACAAATGGATAGCACTGATGGTGTTATCTGTTTTTTCTTCAACAATATTTAAAGCTATAATCATACCACCGAGGATTGAAGTAAAGATCATGGCTGTATTGACCATGAGTTTTTTTAGTGGCGGTATCTCTCTGCCATATGTTAGAATCTCAGCTGCCGAATCCTCCATGCCAATATCATAATGGGCAAAGGCAGCCAAATTCTTTACGTAATCCACAACATAGTCCGGTTCATTGCCTTGTGTCAGGATATAATAGTCTTTTGAAGTGCCTGGCAGTATGGCAACGATATGATCTCTTTTTCTAACCCGGTCCTGGATTGCCTCTAAGCTCTCTAATAGCTCCACTTTTGCGAACTGCTTGAAGTAATCCACTTGCTTAGGATTTTCTCCTTCCAGCAAAAGGATTTCAACTGTGGTGTCATTAATACCAGGAGAAAACACATTAATGAGGATGGCAAAAATTACCGGTACAACAAGAATGTACAAGGTGATGAAGTTCCGTACACTGGTTTTCAAATCCCGTAAAAATATAATGATGATTTTTCTTATCATTTTATGACGCTCCTTTACAAGGACAGTGTCTTTTTGAATCTATAGTTTGCCAGTATGAAAATAGCCAGTCCCAGCATTGAAAAAGCTAGGGATGCAAGCACCACATAAGTCATGTTACCGCCTACGCTTATAATATCTTTGAAACTTTGTAGCATGACATAGCTTGGTATGATTTTTATCCAATCCGGATCCCAACTTGGTGTAAAATAGGAGATGTTGGGCATGATCATAATCACAATGACAATGTACATAGTCCCAAAGGCTTCAACAATATCCTTAAAATAGCTTGTAAGCAGAAGACCGAGGGATGCTGCAAAGAATCCGGAAGTCACCAGAAACAGCATCATGGCCAGATAGTTGGGTTGATTCCCCATAATCGGCAGGGTAATAATGAGGCTGGTCATAATGCTTGTCACGATGATGACCCCGATCTTACTTAATAAATAATGCCAAACGGATGATGCGGTTATGGCATATGCCTTAATAATGCCTTCATTTTTATCCAGGAAAATATAAGCCGCAATGATGAACAGGCTCATTAAACTGCCATTGAAGGTTAGAAATACCGGTATCATGTTTTCTTTGTCATTTAAGGGTGCGCTGTCCTCATAAAGACGTCTGACTTCTATGTTGTCTGAGTATTCTTCAATGACATCATGCCCTGCCAGTCGATTATGATACACCAATAGGAGGTTCTGAAGTTTCCTGGTCTCATAACCTTGTAAATAATATGTATAAACAATCTGCTTGTTTTCATTGACGCGCGCGTGCACCACCGGGACCCTTTCCGAGTTTGAAATGGCATCCAGTGCTTCTTTACTCTCCAGCAAGTATATTTTAGATTCTTTTGTTTCATATAGCATCGCCTTATAGGTTTGATTGTCCGCCTCCAATTCTACCTGGTCTGCAAATCCGTCCAAGTCTTCTTCAAGTAAGTTCTTCATATATCTTTCTTGCACAACTTGTGGCAAGTCCAGATAGAGATAGTCTTTTCCCTTACTGTCAAAATCCTCAGGCACAATAAATACAAGAATCACCAAAAGTACAAGGGCCATTCCCAATTCAATATAAAAATACCAGCTTTTTGAAGATAAAATCAACTCTTTTGAAAAGCTATACCAGAGTTTCATTTAAACCAATCCCCTTCCAGTGACTTTTATGAATATTTCCTCTAGAGTGGCTTCTTTGGTATGCATGGTCTGAATATCATAATTTTTGATGACTTCTATGATTCTAGCTTTTTCCGATTCAATAACGGTAGAGAAGTGGTCTTTAATGAGTTCACCATCTTTGAAATATTCCATTTCAACCAGCTTTTCACCATATTTGAGCTTTAGCGCTTTTGGTGAGTCAATCAGCCTTATCTTTCCATCCACTATGAAGGCCACACGATCACACAGTTCATCGGCAATGTACATGTTATGGGTTGTCAAGAATACTGTGGCGCCTTTTTTGTTCTCTTGTTTGATGATATCCTTTATATTCGCCGCAATGGATGGATCCAGTCCTGTGGTCGGTTCATCCAGAAACCATAACTCTGGGTTATTGATCATGGATCTTGCAAAGGTGAGCCGATGCTTCATCCCCTTAGAATAATTGCCTGCCTTTATATTTTCTTTGCCATCTAAGCCTACAAGTTTTATGAGTTCTTTGGGGTCTCTGGTCTTTACATCAAATAGTTTTCTGTAGAATTCAAGATTTTCTATAGCGGACATCTTGCTGTAAACATTGGATTGTTCAAAAGACATGCCAATCTTATTGAACATCTTATCCTTAATGTGTTTGACATCATAGCCTGCGACCTCAACCTCACCTTTTTGCAGCTGAAGAAGACCTACAAGGATGTTCTGGGTTGTTGATTTTCCGGCACCTGAAGGACCCAAGAATCCAAAGATTTCACCTTTTTTGATTTCAAAATTAACATCATTCACTGCATAATTATCATCATTATTATATGAATGATACAGGTTTTTGACTTTTATCATCCTATTCATCCCTTCTGCTTTGATCCGAATTATTTATGACGATCCGTTTATTATTTACTCGTTCTGATAATTCAATATGACCTGGTCGCCTTCTTCTAAGCCCTTTATTACTTCTATGTTGTCCTCTATACGTATGCCGGTTGCAATCTCTCGCTCAACCGGTTCACCCTCAAGAACTATCTCTACATATTGTTTTGAATTTTTTTCTACTACAGCGCCTACGGGTATAAGCAAGATTTCTCTTGGCGGTTCAATCATGACCATGGTCTCAACTTCAAGTCCAAAGGCTAATGTATGATCAGATGTGGGTAGATCAACCTGCACTGTCTGGCGGTTCTCTTTTACCCCAAGCTCTGATAAGGTTACAAAGGCTTTTGGGTGGATCTGATTCACCTTGAGATTATCGATCTTAAGGTCTAGGTTGGGGTCCTCAATTCTGGCTTCTAGGCCCGGACGCATCTTGATGGCATCTTCCACCATAAAATCAACCAATATTACTTTTTCTGTTGGGTCTTGTATTTCTAGCATCATGATGCCGGCAGAGGGTTTATCCCCTTCAAAGGTGTTTATTTCTGTTACGATGCCCTCTGTATCTGCGTATATGATATTGTCTTTTTTTCTTTTTTCCAAGATCTCAATGGATAGAAGCAAGGCATCAATGTCTGCTTCATATTTTTGCCTTATATTTCCTGATATGCCTTTTGCTAGGCGATTATAGTTGTTGCGTGCAATCTCCAGACTACTTTGTAACTTTTCTAAGTTTTCTAACGACTGCTCCAGTTCAATGTGGGGTACGATGCCTTCATTGTAAAGCGTTTCTATTCTGTCTTTATCCTTAATTGCTATATCTAATTGGCTTTCGATCTTGGAGATTTCTATTCTGGCGTTGTTAATACTTTGTATGTCTGTGCCAGACTTTGCATCCTTATAAACGGCTTCTAAGGCTTCAATCTGCTTTTCAATCTGCTGAACTTCAAGATCAAGTGTATCCGTATCTGCTTCATATATAATAAGGGCTTGTCCTTTTTTTACATAATCGCCTAGCTTTAGACTTATCTCTGCAACCTTATCTACACTGTTGCCGTAATACCTTCTGATGTTCTTGGAACTGATTCTACCTACATCCTGAACATATATGCCAGCTTCAGCTTTCATCACTTCGACCGTATTATATTTGACGCCGATATTACCCATGGTTAATAGATAAAAAAGACCTAGACCTATAGAGATGAATATAACAAATGCGATAATCAATTTCTTCTTCATAATAACCTCCAAAATCATTTTGACAGCTGTTTATTGATTAGAGTCGATCATGGGGCGTACCGACCTATTGTTTTATTTATATAGCGTTTTCCTAAAATGAGCCAAAAAGCTTTCTACTTCACGAAAGATATGATCCATATCCGGCTCGATGCCCATGTTACGCTGTACCCTATAGATTTCTCCCAATCTTTCCAAAGTATACTGAATGGTTCTAATGGCTATAACCACATCCACCCCTTCTTTAAAAAGTGTGCTGTCGATATTATGACTGTAATACATATCTAAAGGTATGGGATTATATTTTTCTACGCTTTTCTTAATCTCTTCATAATCCATTCCTGCATACATGGTTTTTGAAAAATCTAATAAGGCAGGTATTTCATTGAGAATCTTCATTTTCAACTTAGTAATCCGTTCTATCCGCCTTATGATGTCCCTATCTTCTAAACCAATCTGTTCTGCAATGGGTATTGCTACCGCTTTAACGGCGTAATCAAAAATATAATTGTACAGTTCTTCCTTGGTACTGAAGTAGTGATACAAGAGTCCTTTGGATATACCTGCCTCTTTAACAATGACGTTGGTTGAGGCTTTATCAAAGCGATTTTCTCCGAACTCTTTCATAGCTGCCTTGATTAGACGCACCTTTTTATCCGGACTCATTTTATCTAATATATCTGCCAAAAACGTCCATCTCCATTCCACTTACTTAAGTCTTATTAGCTTCATTATACTTCCACCGACCAGTATGGTCAATAGGTTTTTAGACAAAGAAGAAAAGAAGCTTCGCTTCGTTATGAGCTCTGCTCATATTTCTGAACGGTTCGAAAGGAATGGACCTTGACGTATTCTGCCACGCTTCAAGGCTGAATACTAAAGTATGACTTTCCTAGAGAATATAAAAAGGCACCACCTCTTGATATTGAAATGCACCCCTAAAGTTAGTTGTTTATCTAACATTTGGGGTGCAGTTTATCTCGAGATTGATTTGTCTCTCTATTAACCTTATATTTACTTAATCATTAATTAAAGTGTTTCTTTGATTTTCTCACTATTTATGATATGGTTCACCGTACTATACCTTAATGCGGTTTTTTCTATATAATAACTTTTTGATAGGTTTCAATATTAAAGCGACACTTTTTATTGCATATTCAAGTTGTAAATACTATTGCTGATAAATTAAAGCAGCTTAAAAATCTAAAGTACTAAAGAAGTCTACTAATGAAGACAATTAGAAGAACCATAATTCCAAAGACTCTAAAATGAATAGCTTTTGCTTTTATACCATCATAGGAAATAATGATTTTGGGGTGAATGATTAACAAAACCGCAAATATGATTGAAAATATTGGTGTAATTAAGCCAAGTACATCAGTTCCCCATACTATTCCAATATACAATGATATCAAAAAATAAAGTGACATAAAGATTCTAAGACCTAAGTTATTCATAATTATCCTTTCATTCGCTTTCTTCTATACAAGTATAGTTGCAATCCCTATTCTTCTTAGTTGATACTTAATAACAAATTGTTGTGCTAGAAGATATGTCGCGATTGTTACACCAAGCATTGTACCCCACCATCCAATTTGTGCTATAAGAAATGCTTGAACTGCTGCTGCTCCTGGACCACCTATGGCAATAAGGTCTATCAATTCATCAAATCCAGCTTGATTCATTGTAATCATTAACCCTGTTAAAGGTGCAATTCCCTTGCCCACATAAGTTGCCTGAAAAATCACACTGGAACTACTGCGAATACCAATAGACTCAATCTGCACCATTTGACTACTAGCAGAATCATTCGATTTCATCATTTTAGAGTAATCCTCTTCAAGAGATTCCATTTCTAAAGTCAATTCTTTTAGTTGAGTGTTATCCATTTCTGAGATCACTGGTTTAAGTTGAGCTTTTAGTATGGCTGTAGTAGATTTATCTAATCCATTTACTTCTACAATTTTTTTGATTGCCATATTAAATGCTTTCTCATGCCTTTTGCTAAGTACATCATTTTCTTTTGCATAAATACTAACTGACCCAATCATGTTCATAACTAGTACAAACGCAACAACTAAGCTTAATATTTTACTGATTTTTTTCATTCTTTCTCTCCTTATTAATCCTTTACCATCCATGTGGCAAATCTTCATCTTCTTGACATGATTGAACTATAATGTCAAGATTTATAAGTTCGACAGTTACGACATCACTTGACTTTATGCCTATCAACAAGCCGAAAATAAGCACTGATGATATAAGCCTTTTTACAAAAGCCATTGTATAATCCCCCTTTTGAGAATATTATACGAGAAATAGAGAGAATAACATATAGAACTATACTTCTGCTTCCAACATTTCATGATCTATATCAATATCATTCTAACCAATTCCAGAATCACTTTTTGTCGGTTAGAAAAGCCCAATAAAGAGATGATTAAGCAAATGCTATAGAGTAATTTCTACTATTATCCAATATATCCAAGATAATACCAAAGAAAAAACCGCCTCATTTATGATACGGTTCATTCCTTATAACTTTATACCCTCTATAGATCTGTTCTAATAGGATGACTTTCATCAATTGATGGGGGAAGGTCATTTTAGAGAAGGAAATCTGGGTATTGGATCTGTTTATGACCGCTTGGCTTAGGCCAAGGCTGCCACCAATGACGAAGACCAGATTACTGTTACCATAGATCTGTAGCTGATCAAGTTCTTTGGCAAAGGCTTCTGAAGTTCTTTGCTTTCCACTTAGATCTAAGGCAAAAACATATTGATTTTCTTTTATTTTTGAGAGGATTTTCTCCCCTTCTTTTTCTTTGATCTGTATGGCTTCCTTATCGCTTAAGGTCTCCGGTGCTTTTTCATCTCCAACCTCTATAAATACAAGATTGCAATAGGCGGATAATCTTTTGGCGTATTCGCTTATTGCATCTTTAAGATACTTTTCTTTGATTTTGCCGACACTGATAAGTGATATCTTCATACTGAGCTCCAATCTATGTCTTATAGTTCCAACTCGTGTAAAAGTCTTGGGTAATCATAGGCTGTTATGATGCCCAGTGGTTTTTCATTGCGGTCTCCACTTTGGGTCATAATATAAAGACTGAGCTTGCTTTTTTTCTTACGGCTTAGTTTAATAAAGTCAAAGATGTCCATATCTTTTGGTATAAAAACCACGGTGTCGGTTTTTTCATATAAAGTGAGTAGGGTTTCTAAGGTGACCTTTTTCAAACTTTCTGTGATTTCTCCGTCTTCGCCAATATTGGAAGCCATCCATCTTGCAACAATATTACCACTTAAAAGTCCCATGTATGTTTCTCCTTTGTATACAGGAATCTTGGTATAATCATGCTTTCTCATTAGAATCAGCGCATCCGCCAGACTTCTATCGGATTGGGTTCTTACGACTTTATGATTGATTTTGCTGTAGAGTGGACTGGGTTTTGTATATTTTTCCACAATGGACTTTAGGGTGTTTACCGCCGCTTCTGATGGGATGGCAATGATGTCATTACCCTCTCCATGCACCAAGACATTTCTTAGATCACCTAGACTGTTTAACATGGATTTGTGCTTTCTTATAAAAACGTCTTTTAGGCTTGCTTCATGGACCAGTACACTATAGGGTACATGGTTGTTCTTTCTTAACTTTGTTTTTAAGGCGGTTTCCAGTTGGTTAAAAAGCTCTAAGAAATTTTCTGTCATAGAATCCATGGTTGATCTCCCTCTACTTTAGTTAGAATGCCTATCCTCTAATGATTCAAATATACCTATGATATCTGCAAATGATTCAAAAGGATAATAGGTATGACCGTCCGCTTCTAGAAGCTCTCGTAATTCTCCCTTAGCAAAACGAAGGTCCGCTGCAAGTGCTGCCTTAAAATCCGGCTCAGAGTCACCGGCAAAATATACTTTTTTGTATTTTTTCTTGTAATGAAGGACCACCTTCTCTTTGTCTACACCATAGATTTTATGGTAGAACCAAGATTTATCCATGCCTTCCATTTCAAAATGGCCCTCGATAAAGCTGCCTTCATTGGTAATGATGGGTATGTGAGACAAGGCTTCAAGGTCCATGGCGTAATCAATATAATACCGAAAACCTGCGCTTAATACCATAAGGTCCATATTATGGTTTTGTGTCCAAGTATCAAAGTTCTTAAAACTTGGATCGATGGTTACTTTTGATAAGATCTCATCATGTTCTGCTTGTGTAAAGGAGTGCCATGTAAATATATGGT
>NZ_JCBCDA010000040.1:0-21571 GCF_059865615.1 Petrocella sp.
GCCATAGGAACTGCTCGATGATCTTTAACTGTGATTGAAACTTCATTCCATGAAATAGTAAGCTCAGGTTCTTCTATATTGGTATGGCTAGCATGTTTAGGTACTTCTTTTTTAGTAACTTCGGCAAAGATGGAAACATCCTTTTTGTTTGATACTTCCAGTTCTGTTATTTTGCGGTGCCAATAATAATAAGCAAACCTAGATAGATTATTTTCTTCGCACCAGTAAGCGACTTTTTGATTGCTGCGTTTACAGTTATCAATTCTGGTCTTCCACAAAGCAATGGAATCTTTTGTTTTCATAATCTTTTCCTCCTTGTCTTCAAGGAAGCATATCATTTTTGCTTATGTTTTGGTAGGACGCCTGCTTTTGAAGCACTTACCATTAAGGATTTACGTTTCCCTCTCTTGACAATTAGACCACTATAAAGTACTGTTGATGTATCATTTCTAACGTAGACTATAAGTGCAATAGGCAAGATGGAGTATGTTTTATTTGTTCGGATGTAATTTAGGTGAAGGATATACATTGGAAATGAAAACTAAATTTTAGTGAGGGGTTCAACTATGAAATATAAAATAATATTTGCAGCAGTAATTGTGATAGCATTAACCTTAATAACAATGTATGCGGTTAGCCAAAAACAATCGAAAATCGAAAAAATGAAAGAGGCAATTCAGCCAGAAGAAGAATTGATTAATATAAAAGATTCTAAAATAATTGCAAAAATAGGAATGAGAGAAGTTAAAGAAAATGAACTTGAGATGGTCAAATTATCTTATGGCTTAGCAGGTATTAAGCTAACAAATGATGAGGCGTTAAATAAACTTATTCGAAATGAGGTCTTATTTCAAACGGCTATAAAAAGTGGTCTTAGTGTTTCGGATGAAGAATTAGAAAAGCATTACAATGATGTAGTAAGCGGTCTGGAAAATAGTCCTGAAACAAAAGAATTCTTTGATGAGCTATTAAATAAACTAGATATGAATATGGATGAGTACTTTGAGTATTCAAGGGAAACTACCATGAGAGATTTAGTTATTTCTAAGCTAAAGATGACGGTTATGATGAACTATAAGGAAAATAAAAATCAAACATATGAAGCATACTGGAATGAATATGTGGAAGATTTAATAAGGAAAACATCTAATGGTTAAAGGGTCAAAACTAAGTTTCACTAAATTCACATATCATATATAGATTACGTTAATGCATTCGTAACTATATATGGTATGCAAAAGTTCAACTATATAGTTTTGACGCCTTAACCATCTAATTAAAACACAATGTGACTTATGAAGACTCGATTCATAGTCTACATCTAAATAACTTTCCTTAGATTTAAGAGGACCTTGACAAAAGCCGGCGTGGTGATACAATAATAAGGTAAAATACTAAATAAGCTAGCGGAGGTACAAGACATGTTATGGCAAGATAGATTTTCACTTGGAATACCTGTTATAGACGGACAACATAAGCAATTGGTGGATCTGGTTGAAGAAGTCAAAGGGCTCATTCATGACGCTGAAGATGGTGTGGACTGTTACGATGATATCACCTATGTACTAGAAAGCTTAAAAGATTATACAATTTCTCACTTTGCAGAAGAAGAAGCCATGATGGAAGCACATGGTTATAATAAATTAAACGCCCATAAAATGGAGCATGCAGCTTTTGTAGCTAAAGTACAAGATTTTTTGAGTAAAGACATTGACTTTGAACAGTTGTCTGTACTTGAAGACGTGGTAACCTTTCTTCTAGATTGGATTGTCGAGCACATCTTAGTAACTGATAGTCAATATGTTGGTGTTGTTAAGTAAACAGAAGGGCTCATATCGGGCCCTTTTTTTTTGGTTTTTTTTGTTAAATACGACCATTGGTTAAAGGGTCAAAACTAAGTTTCACTAAATTTACATACAATATATAGATTACGTTGATGCATTCATAACTATATATTGTATGCAAAAGTTCAACTATATAGTTTTGACACCTTAACCATCACTAGACAATAAGATTAAGAAGGTATGTTGAAAACAAAGAGATTATTGTGGTACTATGATTAAGAATGAAGAAGGTTTTCCAGATTACTCGGTAAACACCTTGACAAAGGAGAAAGTGATATGAACATCATTAATGCAAAATTCAGCCCAACTGCGATAGAAAAAGCATTTATACAACGTTCAGAATTACTTGGAAAAATGACAAGAGACAAAGATAAGAATGTGATATTTGTGACCGCGCCAGCAGGTTATGGTAAAACAACATTACTATCTCAATTCAACCATATGACCGATGAAAAAGTGATGTGGTATCATTTGGATGTGTTTGATAATGAGATTGTAACCTTTATGACCTATTTATCAGAAGGTATTGCAAGATGTCTTGGTAAACATCAAGAGGATATTATACCTTTTTTGAACGAAAGGATAAATCAAGGCGATATCAAAGGGCTGGTTGCAGATTTGTTAAATTACTTATCACAAAAGTCTCAGGATCATCTATGTATTATTTTTGATGATTTTCACTATCTTACAAAGGACCTTATTCATGAATGTATAGCTATTTTTATTAAATATATGCCATCTAATATACGCCTTATTATTGCATCAAGGACCCAACCGACACTTGATATAGATTTTTTATTAACCAGTCATCGTTTTGCAGAAATTAATATTGATCAATTGAAGTTCTCAAAAGCTGAAGAAAACACCTTTATTGATAAAATTAAACCTAACCATCAAGATATTTACAATATAGAACTCATTAGGAAGAATAATGGGTGGCCTTTTGGGCTTAATCTCTTACAACATGCAATAAGTGAGAACCTTGTAAGTGGCTATGAGATTCAAGAACTTTACAAAAAATGCTTTGATAATATATTTGAAATGTTTGACGATCAAGAGTTTTTATGTTCCACTTGTCTCTTAGAGATATTAGATGTAGAAGCCTGTAACTATATTACCAATAGAACAGATGCCTATGACACGCTTATGAAAATGTCAAGAAAAGGGCTTTTTATTAGTAAAATTCATTCGGGTGTATTTAAATATCACGACTTGTTTAGAGATTATTTGCAAGAAAAAGTATTGAATAAGAAAGAAGTTTATGAAAAAATAAGTGCTTACTATATATATAGAAATAATATTCTAGAAGCCATC
Source organism: Petrocella sp. (assembly GCF_059865615.1). Taxonomy (NCBI): domain Bacteria; kingdom Bacillati; phylum Bacillota; class Clostridia; order Lachnospirales; family Vallitaleaceae; genus Petrocella; species Petrocella sp. The sequence goes on from NZ_JCBCDA010000040.1 coordinate 3,159, forward strand.
GATTATTTACTCTTATCAAGAGACTATGATAAGGCGGATGCACTGCTAAAAAAAGGCCAGTACATATATGTTTCTATAGCCTATTACTCGAAAATCTACCACTGGGAAAAGAAAATATCCATAAAAACAGCTTATCAATATGGGAGCTTTTCACTCATTAAAGCATTAATAGCCCTTAAGAATCTGGATGTAGAAAGTGGAAGACGCTTTATTGAAAATGCACGTACGCTTTTCTTGAATCAAAAGGAAGACGAAGGCTTATTAAAAGCGGATATTATCTGGGTGAAGGTGTTGCGTATGGAATTCAAGGCAGATGAAGCTTACGCCCTTGCCAATAGAATCTATAAAAAAATACAAGATCGACCATTAGATGAAAAGATGGATATTTTAAGTGAAAAATTATATATCAGTTCCTTTTTAAGCAGGGTAGATGAAGAATTTATTGCATTAAAAAATGAAATATTAGGGATTGACGAAAAGGATATTAAAACTTCTGAGGTGCAAGCATTTGCGCTCTTAGAATATGCGGCGTATTTAATCGGAGAATATCGCACGGCTATGTCCATTCAAGCTAAATATCGTGACAAAATATCACCGCTCAACTCAATTATTTATACCATACGTATTTACATGGTTTGGGGACATCTGGAAGAAGGAAAAACCCATGTACTAAAAGAAATTGACAATGCCAAGCGATTTGGTTTAAATGCCAATTTGCCTGAGCTTTATGGTATTTTGGCAGAACTGGAATTTCATAATGGTGAATATGGCCATGCTGAAAAATATTTCAAAAAAACAATGGAGTGTTTTGAAGACAAAAACAATAATTTGTACCATTTAAGCACCTTTACCTATGCAACTATGTTGGCTTTTTTAGGACGTAAGGATGAAGCCTTAGAGATGGCAAGCAATTATTATCCCCGTATACCTAAAGATAACCATTTAGGTTATATGATGGTGGATATGATGTTATCTCAAATGTATTTAATTCTAAAGGATTATGACTTGGCGATTGAGTATGCTAAACGGGCAATGGTGCCTTCAGAAGCTTTTGGCACAAAACTCTATGTGGCAACCTTAAGTGCTGTTATTGCAACCGCCTATTTGGCTAAGGGTGATGAAAGAAATGTCCTTAAGTATGCACAAACAACGATGGACTTATCTGAAAGTGGTTATTACATTCAGGACTTTATGACTTTTTATGAATATTACAAGCCTTTGTATCATTTTTGTATACAAAACAACATACACAAAACTTTTATAGAAGAAATCAAAAATAGAGCAGGTCAAGGGTTAGTTGAGCAAGAAAAAAACGATTCAGAAAAACTATATGTTCGATTTTTCGGTGATAATATTGTAAAGGCAGGCGGAAAGCTTGTTCGTTGGCGAACGGTAAAAGCAAAACATATCTTTTACTATTTACTTTATCATAAAAAAACAGGTGTTACCAAGGACAAGCTTATGGATACGTTTTTTGAGCATTATGATTTAGATAAAGCCAATGGTAATATAAGGACCTCTCTTACCTATATTAGAAAAGCAATGCAAGATGTTGGGTTTGAAGACATCATATGGCAAGCCAATGGCCGCTATTTTATTAGTGATAAGTTCATTGCGACAGACTTGATGCGTTTTAGCCAATGCCTTGAAAGTATGAAAAACAGAGATGAAGATTTCATTTTATCAGCTAAAGCGTTAAGTGATCTTTATAAAGGTGCTTTTTGTGAAGATATTGATATCTATGAATTTAATCTGGATAAGGAAAAATATTATAATACGTTTCAAAGTGCAATATTAAAAGCAGTGTCATTGCTAGAGGAAAAGAAAGATTATAAAGAAGCCGTTAATTTTATAAATATTCTGATCCAACACCAAAACCACAATGAGAGCTATTACCAGAAAAAGGCGGATTTGTATAGTAAGATGGGTGATCAGTTTATGATGAAAAAAATGGACGAAGAATTATGGCATATAAAGGAAAAAACAACTTAGTTTATACATATATTTTGGGAAAACACATTCAATGAATGTGTTTTTTTTGTTAACAATTGGTTGATGAATTGTTAACAAGCATTGTTGTACCATAAATAATAAGAAAGACAATCAATAAAGGAAAGGAGGCAATTGGGAACATAGCTTTGGCATAGATTGAATAATATATTAGGAGGCGTAAGTGATGAAAGGATTTAAAAAAGGTGCAAAAAAATTCATAGCAATTGTATTATCATTAGCAATTAGTTTTCCGGCATTAACAATCAGTGTATCAGCTAAGACAGACATTGAGAACCATTGGGCAGGTAACACAATCAAAGAATGGATAGAGAAAGGTTTAGCCACTGGCTATGGAGATGGTTCGTTTAAACCGGACAACAGTATTACGAGAGCTGAATTCATGAACCTTGTTAACAATGCATTTGGCTATTCTGCAGAAGCAGAGATTCAATTTAGTGATGTTGCAGAAGGCGTTTGGTATTATAACGTCATTCAAAAAGCAGTTGCGGCAGGATATCTTGGGGGCTATCCTGATGGTACAATGCAACCGAATAAACTTATTTCAAGACAAGAAGCAGCCATTGTCATAGCAAAAGTTAAGGCATTGACGCCAAATACAGATGCTGTTATGAATTTTACAGATTCTAGTGAAATGGCATCATGGAGTAACGGATATATAGGTGCAGTTAGAGAAGCAGGATTAATGCGTGGTTATTCGGATGGTAGCTTCAAACCTACGGCGCAAATAAAACGAGCAGAGGCCATAGTTGCTCTTAATCATGCCATGAGAACCGTAATTTATGACAAAGCGGGGACATATGGTCCGGTAATTGGAGCCGAGAAAATTGAAGGCAATGTCGTTATTAAAGCAGACGGGGTTATACTACAAAACCTAATAATTACAGGAAGCTTGACCATTGATGAAGGGGTTGGACAAGGTGATGTTACTTTGAACAATATTGTTGTCAATGGAGAAACCTATATAAGAGCCGGCGGAAAAAACAGCATTCATATTAATGGTGGTCAGTATAATAGGATTATCATTCAAGAAACAGCCGGTGGTGCGGTTCGAATCGTAGCCATAGATGTAGAAGGTGCAGATATTGTAATTGCAGAGGAAGCGGCAGGCGAGACGATTATACTTGAAGGAAAGTTTGATAGTATTCTATTGCAAGCCAATCAAGTAGCGTTACAAACACAAGGCAACACTGAGATATTATCTATGACCGTATCAGAAGATATAAAAGACAGTACAATTCTTATTGGCGCAAATACAACAGTTACAAAGCTATCCATTGAGTCACCAATTAAAGTAAGAGGTGATGGTAGAATTATAGCTGTTGATGTAAAAGCGACGGGTGTTGTATTTGATAAAGCACCACTAGAAATCAATGTAACAGAAGGGATTCAACCACCTGTTGTTGAAAACACTTCAAATAATACGGGTGGAAGTAGTACACCTAGAACACAAACGATAACAGGTGTACTAACAGCCTCAGCAGGAGCACCGGATTTGTCAGTTGCTTCGATTCAATTGAAGCAATCAGGTGTCGATGTAGGATCCGTGATTCATCCGGCAGCAAATGGTACATATAGTATGAGTGGCGTTTTGGCAGGTGAGGACTACATCATTACCGCTCGTTTAGACGGTTATTATGACTTTGCAACGGCAGCCTTTACAGTGACGCAAGGCACCAACATCACAGGTAAGGAACTTCAAGTTGCAAGAAAAGAACCCATTATTACAACACAAAACTCAACAACCATAACAAAAGGTGTTAGCGGGGCAAGTATTGTCATTGACTTAACCTCAGGAGAAGATCATCCTGCACAGATCATAAACTTAGGTCATACATTTGCAGAGGATGCAACAGTGACGAACCCGGCTAACTGGACGGTATCGACGGGAACAACAGGATTAACACTTGAGTCTATTACTAGAAATTCAGATACCCAAGTTACACTTTCCTTTACAGGAGATGCGACCAATGCACGCTCTTTTAGTATTCAAGCAGATGCAGGAACGATAACAGGTTCTTATGCATTTGATAGTAATGTATTAACGTTTAGCGTAGTAGAAGACGATTTAATAATTGACGCCACTGGAGCTAAAGAAATATATTATGCAAAAAACATTGAAGTTGATGGACCTATGAAGGCGGTCGTAGTAATTGTACATGGTTTAGCAGAACATCTTGGCAGATATAATGAAATAACAGAAGCCTTAAACACCGCAGGCTATGGCGTATATAGGCTGGACAATAAAGGCCATGGAGAAACAGGCATTGCCAATGGGGATTCAGGTAATGTTGAAGCATTTGCAGAATACTATGAAGACATTGACATAATTGTAGAAATGGCTAAGGCAGACAATCCAGGCAAGCCAGTGTATATGTTAGGGCACAGTATGGGTGGCTTGCTTACAGCAGCATATGGCGTAACATATACAGATAAGCTGGCTGGACAAATTATATCTGGTGGCGCGACTGGACCATATTATATGGCTTTTGGTCTAGATGATGAAGCGTTTTATGCAGCAGTAGGAGGCGCTGAAGCCCTTGTAGCAAACAGCTTAACTAGTACTGTATGTAGATATCCTGCAATACAAGCATATTATTATGTTGATCCATTACGTCTAACATCTTACACAAGAAAACTTCAATGGGAAACCTTTGGAGCGGGATCAAAATATTTAGAAGATCAAATAATAGAAGGTAATTATACTTACCCAGTATTTATATTCCATGGAGGCGATGATCGAATTGTTTCCAAAGCATTTTCAGAAAACTTGTATAGTAACATTAGCTCTGTAGATAAAACACTAGAAATATATCAAGGACTTTATCATGAATCGCTCAATGAAAGAAATGAAAAGGCAACCGTCATGAGTGATATTATTGATTGGCTCAATGTAAGAGTTGACTAACTGATAAAGAATTAGATAATCTATAAAACCCCCTAGTAAGTTTACTGGGGGGTTTTATATGAGTGTACACAGTTTTATTGGTTATCCTTAAATAGTATTAACAAAGTATAGCCACTTTTTATATAAAAACCTAAAAAATATTGACAGGTCACCCGTGTCATGGTATGATTACACAGATAAAAGAAGAAGAGTATCCACTCTCACCTTAGAACTTCGTGTTACTTTGGTTCATATGAGTTATTAACTTGGCAGCGCCAAGTAGCTTATATATGTGGGTAGATCTAGGTCTAGCTTTTTTTATGTTTATTCTTGTAAAAAGCAGACTCAAACAAACAGTATACCATATGGAGGTGTCCGACTATTAGCGAACAAATGATTAATGAGCAAATCCGAGACAGAGAAGTACGTGTTATTGATGAAGATGGCGGTCAATTAGGCGTCATGACATCAAGAGAAGCGTTGAACATAGCCAAGGAAAAGAACCTTGACTTGGTAAAAATCGCGCCAAAGGCGAAACCGCCCGTTTGCAAGATTACAGATTACGGTAAATTCAAGTATGAGCAAACGAAAAAGGACAAAGAGGCACGTAAGAAACAAAACATTATAAGTCTTAAGGAGGTGCGACTATCTCCGAATATCGAGCAGCATGATATTAATACAAAGCAGAAAAATGCGATTAAGTTTTTATCAAAAGGTGACAAGTTAAAAGTTGCCGTTCGATTTAGAGGTAGAGAATTAGCACATACAGCTATTGGTAGAGATATCTTATTACAATTTGCAAAAGACTTGGCGGACATAGCGGATATCGAAAAATATCCCAAAATGGAAGGTCGTAGCATGGTTATGTTCATGACCCCCAAAAAAGATGTCAAGTAATTTATAAGGAGGATTAAACAATGCCAAAAATGAAAACACACCGTGGTGCAGCAAAAAGATTTAAAAAGACCGGTACAGGAAAAATTGTGAGACATAAAGCTTATACAAGCCATATTTTAACGAAAAAAAGTCCTAAGAGAAAAAGAAATCTAAGAAAAGCAACCATCATGTCCGCATCAAACGCAAAAGTAATCAAGAAATTATTACCATACTTATAATAGATCGTTAGGAGGTTTAAAACATGGCAAGAATTAAAGGCGCAATGCATACACATAAAAGACATAAAAGAGTATTAAAATTAGCTAAAGGATATAGAGGTGCAAAATCCAAGCAATTTAAAACCGCTAAGCAAGCAGTTATGAAGTCAGGTATGTACGCATACATCGGCAGAAAGCTTAGAAAAAGAGATTTTAGAAAACTATGGATTACAAGAATCAACGCAGCAGCGCGTATGAATGACATTAGCTATTCACAACTTATGCATGGATTGAAAGCTGCCGGCATAGAAGTCAATAGAAAAATGTTGGCGGAAATGGCTGTAAATGATGCTCCTGCATTTTCAAAACTTGTAGAAAAAGCAAAAGCAAACGTATAAGAATTATAGATGAAAAGCATAATAAAACAGCTCTCATTGAATCGAAATACAATTCAATGAGAGCTGTTTTATTATGTAAGTATTGATATAGGATTAGGATTTAATAATATAAAACTTGATGAATTTAATGGCTTTTGCAATGGCTTCAATGAAGCCGATAATAGCAATTAATAGGATAATAGCTCTAAATCCAATGATGGAAGTGTAATTAAGATAAAGCGTTACATCAAACACCATTCGTAAGAGTAAACCAGCACTTAAAACTTCAATCAATAAATCATAGAGAACCATTCTTTTTGTTTGAGTGCCATATAATAGATTGAAGATATGATAGATGATTTCTCCAAACCAAAGTAGACTCAGTGGTATTAAATAAATCTTAAACAAATCAATATTGAGATTATGGCCTAACAAACCGGATATACCAAAAGCATTCTCGGCAATTGTGGGTAAGAAGGGCATGGTATTGATAATTACAATGAAGATAAGGATAAAGAAAATGGAGACACCACTTTCGATTTTAGATTCTCCTTCAAGACCAATATGGATATCAGCCAGTTCTTTAGGGGTCCAGTCATCTTCTAGATCAATATCAAAATCCTTATTTAAACGCGTTAGTATAATGAAGCCAACTGCCACCCAACCTATGGCACTTAGACTGGCACCTAAGATCTGTGCAAGAGTTTGAGCAATCATTACTATGATTGTATTGGGAGTTAATTCCCCTTCAAATAAGCCAATAAGAAAAATAATTGTAAAAGCAATACTTAGGGCAAAGACGATGATTTTACTGATAAAGAAAAATAAGTCTGTGTAACCGCTACTGATAACAAGGTTATTATCTTTGTAACGATTGGCCACTTGACGCGGCGTACCATAAGCGGTAATGGCGGCCTCTAGTTCTTTCTGAGTTGGATTCTCACCATAAGTTGCTTCAATCTCATCAAGAAGGGAAGCATAAAGCTCTTTTTTTATGTCTTTACGGCTATTGTAAGGCAAGTATTTGCCGATTGCGTAGATGTATTGTTCTATAATTTTCATAATCAGACCTCCTCTAACATAGTGTTAATAATCGTATTCGTTTCTTGCCAATGAGCAGTTAAGTCACTTAGGACTTCAAGCCCTAGTTGGCTGATTTGATAATACTTTCTTGGTCGTGATTCCGTCGTGTCCCAGCTGCTGCTAAGTAATGCCTGTCTTTCAAGTCTTCTAAGAAGTGGGTACAAAGTGTTCTGCTCGATGTCAATACCGAGGCCTTGTAATGCTTGCACTAACGCGTAACCATAAGTAGATTCTTTTGTATTTATAAGGACACTTAACACCAATGTACCTCTTTTTAGTTCCCCAACGAGATTTGAAACAATAACGTCTTTTTGACTCATGTAATCACCAACTTTCTTACTGTTAATATAATTATACTGTATAACACACACTATTGTCAAGAAAAAAATACAGTATATAGTTTAAGATATACTGTATTTTAAATCATTTATGTTTATTAAGTTGAAAGTATAAGGCTACTAGGACCTTTCAATAAGACCAGCTAAGAATTGTCAATAAGTAAATTGAAAAATGTTTTTTGAACTTGTAGTAATAGAATCTCTTATTTTAATGTTAAGTGCTTTTTAATTCAGCTTTATATACTTTTTATATAAAGGTTGGTTAAAGGGTCAAAACTAAGTTTCACTAAATTCACATACCATATATAGATTACGTTGATGCATTCGTAACTATATATGGTATGTAAAAGTTCAACTATATAGTTTTGACGCCTTAACCAAGGTTACTTATAATAGAATAAAAGTTTTTTTTGATAATATAACTAAATTGACTCTTTTCATAAAGGCTAGAGTAAGGTATCATAGATTTTGACACCTTTGTTATAATATAAGTTATGAAGACAACCCATATTTGAGTAATAAAGTGACAACTTGGGTGGGAATGATAACGAATCATGACGAAGAAAAAGGAGCATACGTATGTGGATTCAAGTATTGATATATATCGCTATATTATTGGTGAAGATTGTAGAGGTTACCTTGGCTACCACGAGAATCGTTTTGATAACCCGTGGTGAAAGGCTAAAAGGCGCTTTTATTGGTTTTTTTGAGGTTTGTATCTGGGTTATATTGGTGTCAACTGTATTGAAGGATATATCCAGTGATCCGATTAAGGTTTTTGTTTATGCACTGGGCTTTGCACTGGGTAACTTCCTAGGTTCTGTTTTTGAAGAAAAGCTGGCCATTGGTACCACAAGGGTGGAAGTCATAGTCAAAGAAAGTGACGGAATCGAATTGATCAATAGAATAAGAGAACATGGTTATGCAGTAACCTCGATTTCAGGTGAGGGTATGTATAGTAAGAGAACTGTTTTGATTATGCACGTTAAAAGAAAGATGGCTACAAAACTAATTAGACTCATTCATCAGTATCAAGAGAATGCGGTTATAACCGTGAATGAAATTAAGCCGGTTTATGGTGGCTTTGGGACACTTAAAAAGTAATAAGATTATAATAAGGGTTAAAGGGTCAAAACTAAGTTTCACTAAATTCATATACCATATATAGATTACGTTAATGCATTCGTAACTATATATGGCATGCAAAAGTTCAACTATATAGTTTTGACGCCTTAACCAATAAGAAAATAGAAATAATAGGTGAAGAAAATGAGATATAAAGATTTTGAACCAGATATTGATAAATCAGCTTATGTGGCACCTAGTGCTGTGGTTATAGGACAAGTCATATTAAAAGAAGATGTGAACATATGGTTTGGTGCCGTGTTACGAGGCGATGTTAACAATATTTTTGTAGGTGAAGGGGCAAATATTCAGGACAATTCCACGGTTCATGTGGCAGAAGACGCCAGAACCCATATTGGTCGTCACGTCACCATTGGACATAACTGTGTAATTCATGGTTGCGTTATAGGCGATGAGACTTTAATCGGTATGGGTAGTACCCTACTGGATAACGCCGTTATTGGGAAGAACTGTATATTAGGTGCAGGCAGTCTTGTGACCATGGGCAAAGTATTTCCAGATGGGACATTAATTATGGGCTCTCCTGCTAAAGTCATTCGAAAACTTACGGAAGAAGAGATTTTAGGGCTAAAATCCCATGCGCTTGAATATGTGACACTATCAAAAGGTTATAAATAAGGACTTGTTTAAAGAATCAAAATTATATAGTTGAATTTTTCATACAAAAATATAGAAACTGTGTTTTGATACTTTAACCATTATAGAACAATACAAGAGAAGCACTTTTATTCATAGGGGGCTTAATGTATAATAAAAGCGGATATCTTAAGAGATAATGAATGGTGTCCAAAAATAATCAGAATTGGGGCATATGAATGAAGAACATTGGTATGTTTTATTTTACCGGAACCCAAAGCAGCTACTATGTTGCTAAGGAATTGAAAGAAGCCCTACTAAAAAAAGGGTACAATGTTAAAATGTTTAAGCTAGAAAAGGCTTTGAATAATACAGTTGAAGTGGATCCCAAACGATTTGACATGTTGGGATTTGTGCTTCCGATTTATGGCTTTGGATCACCTAGAATCGCCAAGATGTACGTCGATGCTTTACCAAGAAACAACGCTAAGGTTTTTATCATCCGTACAGGATCTAGCAATGGTTGGATTAATAAAAGTGCTTCTATCAGCCTGATACATCAACTTAGAAAAAAATGGTATGATGTCTTTTATGACCGTATTTTGATTATATCCTCGAATTGGTTGCTGGACATGGAAGAAGATGTTGTTAAGCGCTTGTATGAAGTGACAAGAGATAAAAAGATTCCTCATATTGTAAAGGAAATAATAGAAGAAACTAAGAGAAGACATCATAGGGATTTTCTTAGGGAAGTATTGGTAACGGTGCTTCATTTTTTTGAGGAGCAGATTGGCGCAAGGCTATTTGGTAGGTCTTTAAAGGCGAATAAGAACTGTATAAAATGCAGACTGTGTGAAAAAAGATGTCCAATTGGAAATGTAAGCTTTGAGTCAGGCGATTTTAGAGCCGGTTGGCAGTGTATCTGGTGCATGAAGTGTGTTTATAGTTGTCCGGAAAACGCCATTCATTCCCGAGGTCTAGATATTGTCCAGTTCAAAAATGGCTTCAATTATAAATGGATTATTAATCGAAGATATAACCAAAAAAAATTAAATGTTAATAGGAAACTTTGGAAGTATATGGAAGATGTAGAAAAATAAATTTTAAAACGATGATAAAAAGACAAAAATAACTTGAGGTGATAGAATGATTTGGAACAAGCTAGCAACAAAGTATGACCGTCTCTGGGTGCAGAAATACTCTCTAGAGCCGACAAGAAGACAAGTAATGGTACTCATTGGTGGTTTTAATTTTCAGGAAGCGACAGTTTTAGACCTAGGCTGTGGTACAGGTCAATTGCTTGATGAGATTAGTCGTGTCTATCCGAGCTATAAGCTATATGGTATGGATAAGTCGGAAGAAATGCTTAAAGTAGCAAAAAGTAAGAAGATAAAAGCCAATTGGATTCATCATAACATTGATTCTGATCATATATATGAACTGGATGGCAAGACCTTTGATCTGATTATCTGTAGTCATTCTTTTCCCTACTATAAGAAAAAAGAACATGTTTTAAGTCAGGTGGAAAAGTATCTAAAGGAAGATGGCATCGCAATCTTTACCCAAGCCAGTATTAACAATCATTATGATAACTTTGTCATGAAGATGATAGAAAAAACAGCGGAAAGCGCAGCCTATTTATCTAAGGCGGCTTTCAAAAAACTGCTTTCCAGATATTTTACAATTACGTATACCTTTGCCGTACATGAAAAATGGTTTATGCCATCAATTTGTGGCTTTGTCATGAGGAAAAAACGATGAAAATCCTGCTCATACGACCCAAACCCCATAAAGAAACTATAGGTCTTCAAAGTGTCATGGTCTGCGAACCCTTGGAGCTCATGAGCTTGGCCGGTGTGCTTATGGAGCATGGTCATGAGGTTCGGATTCTGGATATGATCCTTGAGAAAAAGGGATTGGAAGACCATATAAGAAAGTTCATGCCTGATCTTGTGGGCATAACAGGTTATATCAGTCATATCAGTGTGATCAAAAACTATGCAAAAACCATCAAAGCAATCTCAAAAGAGATTCTTGTCGCTGTAGGTGGCGTCCATGCTACGGTCTGTCAGGAAGATTTTGTGGATGCACATATTGATAGAGTATGCACAAGCGCCGAGGAACTGTATCGCTATTGTGGTTGCAAGGCACCTTTTGATGCCCTTCCTTATCGAGATCTACCTAAAAGCTATATGGATAAATACTATTATCTGTTTCAAAACAAGTGTGCATTGATTAAAACATCCTATGGCTGTCCTTATCAATGTAATTTTTGTTTTTGCAAGGAAATAACAACCTATCATGCACGACCCATAGCACAAGTCATAAGGGAATTATTGACCATTAAGCAAGAGGAAGTCTATATTGTGGACGACGACTTTTTATTTGATGAAAAGCGCTTAATGACCTTTATAGAAGAAGTCAAACGACACAACATCAAAAAGCATTATCTGGTCTATGGACGGGCTGATTTTATAGCAAAAAACGATACCCTTATAGGTCAGCTTAAAGAGGTCGGGCTAAGTGCAGTCATTGTTGGTATTGAAGCGGCCAGTCAGGAAGAACTGGACAGTTACAATAAGAAAAGCCTTGTAACGGACAATGAAAAGGCTATAGCCATCCTACAAAAATATGATATTGAATGCTATGGTACGGTTATACTGGGCATCGACTGGGATAAAAGCCATTTTGATAACTTATATAATTTTATAAAAAAGACCGGTCTCATCTTTGTGAATCTACAGCCACTAACGCCCATGCCTGGAACTGGTATGCTAGAGGCTTTTACAGATCAGTTGATTATTCCTTATAAGGACCATGAAAAATGGGACATGGCCCATCTGGTTGTCAGGCCGACAGGGTTAAGCATCAGAAGCTATTACCTACAGATATTGAAGCTTTATTATAAGATTACAGTAACCCCAAGTCATATACACTATATGTTTAGGCGCTATGGTATAGCAACCACTATGAAGTTGTCCATAGGTGCCGGCAAGATTACTTGGCAATATCTGAAAAAAATCATGAAAGGTTAAAGTGAGATGAGAGTATTACTAATACGACCATGGGTCAATAAAAACATAACAACGGTAAAGAATTTCCTATTTGGAGAGCCTCTTGGCATTGAATGTGTCTCAACGGTCCTTAAAGAATTAGGCCATGAGGTCCTTTTACTGGACTGTATGATTGAAAAAAACGCATCCATAAAACAATACTTAAGCATATACAGACCGGATATGGTAGGCATCACCTCCCAGTGTACGGATGTAGAGAATGTTCTAAAAATAGCGGACATGGTAAAAAAATTCGATTCTAAGATCGTGGTAGCCGTTGGCGGTGTTCAAGCTACGTGTTTTCCGGATTCTTTTTTTAGTCCTCATGTAGACTATGTTTACAAATCCACCACCAGACAGAATCTTTCAGCTTTAATGAATGAGGTCGAAGGAACGAGGCCGGTTGGAGTAATTGAAGGCATCTATAGCAGAGCCTTGGATTTCATGAACGAAGGTGAATTCTGCTTCAATGAATATATCGTTCCGGACCGAGAAGTTACCAAGCGTTACAGAAAGCACTATCAATATATTGGTTTTCAGCCTTGTGCCATCGTACAAACGGCTTATGGATGCCGTAACAAATGTACATTTTGTGTGCGTTGGAAGCTTGAAGGCGATAGTCTCAGAGAAGTAAGCATCAAAGAGATTGTAGATCAGATTGAGGCTTTAGATGAACCTTATGTGATGATCTGCGACAACGATTTCTTAGTCCATGAAGACCGTTTGATAGAATTTTGCAATCTACTGGAAGCAAGAAAAATTAAGAAGAAATACATGTGCTATGGCAGTGTGAATTCTGTTTTAGAAAAGCCTGACTTAATGAAAAGCTTGGCCCAAAGCGGTATTATGGCGGTGATCATCGGCTATGAAGCTTTTGATGACAGCAGACTTGTAGAGTACAATAAGCAAGCCACAACGGATCAGAACGAAAAGGTCACTCGAATACTACAAGATAGCGGCATCGCCTGTTGGGGTTCCTTTATTATACATCCCGATTGGGAGAAAAAGGATTTTAAACGTCTCTTAGCCTATATTAAAAGGTTGCGTCCGGAATTAATTACCTTCTCACCACTGGTGCCTCATCCATTGACACCCTTGTATGATCAATACGAGGACCGCCTCATCTATCCAAAAGAAGATTATGATAAGTGGAATTTTGGTGATGTCTTAATCTATCCTTCCAAGATGTCCCTAAAAGCCTACTACTTACAGGTCCTTAAGTTGGCTTTGGTGGTGAACTTTAATGCCTACTCCGTGGCGTATACAAGGAAAAACATTCCAACCAAAAATTCAATTAAGATGGTGCTGGGCTTTAAGAATCTTTTTGGTGTGTATGTTAAGAATATGCTGATACGTGGAAGAAAAAGACCGTGAAAGTATTATTGATTCGTCCTAAGGCACCCAATAAACTGAGCTTTACTAAAATACTAGATAATGAACCATTAGAGCTTGAATATCTGCACACCGGACTTGTAGCTGCAGGCTATGTGGACTATATCTATGATGGTTTTATTGAGAAGACCTCCATAGAAGCCACGATAAAAAGGGAAAAACCGGACATTGTGGCAATCAGTGGCTACATTACTCAAGAAAACCTTATGAAAACTTACTGTACGAAAGCCAAAAAAATCAACCACCAGATTATAACGGTGATTGGTGGTGTACATGCTCAGCTTAATCCTCATAGATTTTTTGATCAAGATGTGGATTATATCTGTCGTAGTGAATCCATCGATGCTTTTGTGACTTTAGTACAATGCCTTGAAGCAAATAATAAAGATGTCACAACTTTATCAAAAATCAATGGCTTGTGTTTTAAAGATGAAGGTAGTATGGATAATAATGGTGATGATTATGTTATGAACCCTATTAGACCTATTGACATTAACACCTTGCCCATACCGGATCGAAGCTTCTTTTATAAGAACAAGTCAGAATACCGCTACTTGGACCTGACAGAAGCAGGAACCATCAAGACTTCTTTTTCCTGTCCTTATACCTGTAATTTCTGTTATTGTACTTTACTAAACGGCAGTCGGTATCAAGAGCGGGACCTAGATCTGGTGATAAAGGAACTAAAAGACTTAGATTGTCAAAACGTTCAGATTGTAGATGATGATTTTCTGGTTAACAAAAAACGCCTATGGGATTTCATTGATTTAATTAAGACCCATAAGATTCATAAGACTTATACTTGCTATGGACGGGCGGATTTTATTGCAGACAACCCGGAGTTGATCCATGCTTTATCAGAAATCGGATTTAAGTATTTTCTTGTAGGACTTGAAGCGGTTACGGACAAAGAATTAGACAGCTATGGCAAGGGGAGTAATCTGGACCATAACAGTGCTTGTGTGAAAGTGATTCAAGAAACGGCTTCTCATTGTATTGGTCTTATGATTGCGCCCCTTGAAGCGACCGAAACTTATTTTGATGACCTATATGATTGGGTCGTTTTACATGATCTAAAATATGTCACCGTGTCGATTTTTACACCCATACCGGGAACCCCGCTTTATGAAACCTATAAAGACAAGATTACGTCTACAACTATAGAAGATTGGGATTTTCTGCATCTGGTACTGGACCCTATACATATGAGCCGACAAGCATTTTACAGAGCTTACTATCGACTCTTTATCAGGCTCTATAAGATAGCCAAGAAAACAGGGATCTATGATTTCATGGATTTGGATTTTTATAGAAAGATGTTAAAAGCATATCTGACAGAAAAAATCAAAGGGGGCTAATATGAAAATCTTGTTTATACAATCCACCCCTTATCATAATCGGGACCGGTTGGTGAAAAAAAGCAGACTTTATTTCGTAGGTCTGGCACCGGCCATACTCTCGGCTTTGTGTCCACCGGACGTTGAATTTGAAGTATGCCTTGAAACCATTGAAGCCGTGGACTTTGATACGGACGCCGACCTGATTGCCATATCCGGTATGGGTCACGCCATCGTCAGAAGCATTGATATCGCCAAAGCCTTCAAAGCAAGAGGCAAGACCGTTATCATGGGTGGCTATATGGTCAGTCTGATGCCGGAAGAAGCCGCCAAGTACTGTGACAGTGTGGTGATTGGGGATGCAGAGATCAGCTTCCCCGCATTAATTGAAGACTACAAGCAAGGCAGGCTGAAGCCCTTATATGATATGCCCCTTACGACCTTGACCTATCCAACACCGGACTATGGGTTGCTGACACAGAAAAAAATTGGTGATTTCTTACCGGTTCAAGCCGGAAGAGGCTGTCCCCACGCCTGTAGTTTTTGCAGTGTTTATTGCTTGTATAAGAACAAATACTATAAGCGTGATATAGAAGAAGTCATTCGGGATATTAAAGCGGTTAAGGCACTGGGCTATAAGAAGTTCTTATTGCTGGATGATAATATTTTCTCGGATACAGACTATCTACTGGACTTATGCAAGGCGATTAAAGACTTGAAGATGCAGTGGCTCTCTCAGTGCTCCATTAACATAGCCGACCATGCTCAGGTTCTACAAGCAGTAGCAGACAGCGGTTGTATTGCCTTGTCTTTTGGTATTGAGAGCATCACCCAAGAAAGCCTGGTACATATGAAGAAGGCTTGGGCCAAAGTCGATCGGTATGGTGAGCAGATCAGAAAGATTCAAAAAGCCGGTATTGATGTATCCACAGAGATGGTCATCGGTGCAGACGGGGACACCCTAGAGAGCATTAAAGCCACAGCTACATTTATTATCGACCAGAAAATAACGGTGCCCAGGTTCTACATACTAACACCGATACCGGGGACGCTGTTTTTTGATGAGATGGAAGCGGCAGGGCGCATTATTATTAAGGACATCTACAGCTATAACGGCACGATGGCCGTACATGAACCGATTCATATGTCTATGGACGCCTTAACAGAGGCTTACTGGGATCTGTATAGAGAAGTATTTGGTATCAGAGCCATTATCAAAAGAACCCTCATAAGGCCCCAGTTTTTCAAGCAACCTTTAAGGTCCTTGTTCTATCTGTATGTGAACCTCTATTACCGCCATCAGATCCATCAGGGCATCACACCAAATATTATATAAGCCAATGAATGAAGTCAGGAAGAAGCAGATGAAAATTAGAATCATCAAAGACCATGAAAAGAAATCCATCTATAAGCAGATGATCAAAAAAATATATAGCAAAGATCAGACCTTCAAAAATAACAAAGAAGGTCTATTTGCTTTGGTCTGTAATCCTAAAGGCGTTTTTTACAAGAAATCCAAACAAGTCATGATAACGGTCAGTGTAGAAAAAGACCTCCATTGTCAAGGGGTCTTGATATGTCATGAGCAACAACCGAAAGTCCTGTATTTGGCTTTCTTTGAAGCGATCATGGAAGCGAAGGAAAGTGTAGAACATCTTCTAAGTTATGCAGAAGCCTATGGAAAGACACTGGGTTGTGATAAGTTGGTCATCGGTATAGACGGTCACTGTAACAACGGATTGGGCTTTCTAACCATTGGTTCCGGGCATCCTTCTTTTGGTGAAGCTTATAATCCGGATTATTACGCTGAATTTTTTAAGACCTTTGAAGGTCATACCTTTGTCAGTTATAAAGACGAAGTACAAAGCATTGCCCCCAGGGTAGTACAACTGCGTAACAAACTGCATCTAAGGATGGCGCCCTATACTTTGGAAGCCGCTGATTTTTCAAGAAAAGGCCTTAGGACATCCTTGAAAAGATATACAGACTTGAACAATAACATTTTTACCGATCATAGTTATTATTTCAGAAGGGATTATGATGAAGATGTAGAACTTTTTAAGAGTATGATGCCTTTACTGGACCATAAGAATCTGCTTTTTGTAAAAAAAGACGGCAAGGACATTGGTTTCATCCTTTGGTATCCGGACTTTAATGAACTGGTCAAAAGCAGTAGGGGTGCGGGGATAGGTACTTTTCTCCAATACAGGTTGTTGAAAAGAAAACCAAAAACCATAAAAATTGTGGAAATCGGTGTCGAAACCAAGTACCGTGGCACACCGGCTATTTTTATTCTGTTTAATGGGGTTATGGAAGCGGTAGAAAAAGCATCACAACACCTCATATCCAGTTGGATTCATGGGGATAACAGTGCCTCAAGACAGATCACCTCAAGATTCGCTCAAAAACCATATAGGGAATATGTGACTTATGAGAAAAAAATATGAAGTAAGATGTTCATCACATCGTCCGGCAGATTGGGATAGGTATTGTGACAATGATTGGCTAAAAAAAGATACGCTTTATTTTGATGAAACATGGGAAGAAGGCTTTACTTATCACTTTCATCCGGAATTTGCTTGCTATACTTTTAAAAGAAAGATGAACCTATTTACGTTTGGAAAGTTCAAATTGCATGTACCCATCACCATGGTTGCCTTGCCTGTATCTATCGATGGGGAAGGCTATTTTGGTAACCTTGAAGCCTTGATCCATCACCTTCAAGAAGAAGGTGGGCTTCATCTGATATTGAATATAAGAACATTAGAAAAAATACCCCAAGGCATCCCTTATGGTAGAACCTTGGATACATGTATTTTTGATAACAATTATGAGGATTTTGAGACCTATGTGTCAGCCCTTAGAAGTCCTTATAGACGCAGACTGAGACAAGCCTTGAGGAGACTAGGAACCGTAAGAATTGAGAAGATTCATAATGAGACCTTTGATGATCAGCTATATGCTTTATATAAGGCAGTGCTTAACCAATC
Organism: Petrocella sp.; assembly: GCF_059865615.1. Classification (NCBI taxonomy): domain Bacteria; kingdom Bacillati; phylum Bacillota; class Clostridia; order Lachnospirales; family Vallitaleaceae; genus Petrocella; species Petrocella sp. The sequence continues at coordinate 21,442 of NZ_JCBCDA010000040.1, forward strand.
TAAGTATCCACTGGAGACCTTGCCCATAGAATTTTTCAAGACTTCAAAGGATGAGATTCATGTCTTTTACCATGATCAGAAGCCGGTCGCCTTTGTCATGGTAAAAGTAGAAAAAGATAGATTGTATTTC
>NZ_JCBCDA010000041.1:0-18483 GCF_059865615.1 Petrocella sp.
GCCATAGGAACTGCTCGATGATCTTTAACTGTGATTGAAACTTCATTCCATGAAATAGTAAGCTCAGGTTCTTCTATATTGGTATGGCTAGCATGTTTAGGTACTTCTTTTTTAGTAACTTCGGCAAAGATGGAAACATCCGTTTTGTTTGACACTTCCAGTTCTGTTATTTTGCGGTGCCAATAATAATAAGCAAACCTAGATAGATTATTTTCTTCGCACCAGTCAGCGACTTTTTGATTGCTGCGTTTACAGTTATCAATTCTGGTCTTCCACAAAGCAATGGAATCTTTTGTTTTCATAATCTTTTCCTCCTTGTCTCCAAGGAAGCATATCATTTTTGCTTATGTTTTGGTAGGACGCCTGCTTTTGAAGCACTTACTAAATTACCAGTAAACATCCGAAAATTGGCGAAGCCAATAAAGATGGGTCGCATCTTTCTTAGAGTTGATTTTTATGACCAGCTCTTAAGACTTCATAATCTCCTGTTTCAGTGTCTAACTTATAGATGTTAAAATTGGTTTTGATGTCAAAACCTTGGTAGTGTTGTGCTAAGTTGAGTGAAGCTGACCCTTCTTGACCACTAACAATTCTGTGGAAAACATGGCGTGGCCACACCAACATGGCACCACCCTCATAGACCAGTTTTCCATTTTTGTGAATGCTGTTTTCAGTAACTGTGAAGTGTTCAATTTTACCATGTTCTGGTGTATAGATATCGACTTCCCTTTTGCCATGAAGGACGATAAGGTTATCTGCTTGGTGGGTATGCATGTACCAAGGTTGTTCAACATCTCCTACCGGTTCTGGTGACACAGCATTGCTTCTATGCAGCACTCGGTCTAATGAGTCAATCCTCGCTATGGTTTCAAGTGGGATTAAATCAAAGTTAACACCTTCAGTCTTTCGGAAGGTCTTAAATTCTATGATTTGATACAAGTCTTTAACTTCTTCAATAATGTTAACCATCACACAATCCTTTCAAGTCATATCATAACGATATGTTTATTTTATTTAGTATGCCCTAAATTCCTCGTGTTTTTTAATTAGCGTCTATAATCACAATTTCAGGAAGAATTAAGACTGTTACTTTCATAGTTTAACATTATATATCACCACCTTTCAATCCTTTTCGATAAATAGGTAATTGTGAAACTCATTAGTTAAGAATAGTTAAACTTCCAGAAAACTAAGTAGTGGATAAAATTCTATATCTGAACAAGCATTATTATTAACATGCGATTAATGGGTTCATGCTCTTGATATATTTATGATTTTGTATCTCGTCAGCAAGTATAACTGTGAGTAGTTGTGTGATTCCAGATAATAACAAGTTTGCATGTAATGTTTTAGTATTTTGAGTTTTACGATTAGCGATACAAAAACTATCTTTAAAATGATTGATGGTTTTTTCTACAACACCTCGTTCTTTATAGGTAGTAATCTAATTATCCGTACCGCGAATTGTAGCAGGATAAGTTCGAATATCTCTATCATAGCATGAATAGGTAAGATTGCATATGACGCCTTCTTTTGAAGCACTTACAACTCAATTTACAGAAGTGGGAATTTCATCCATAGCAGTTTCCACACAATATGAGAAAGAACCAAGAAGTCTTTATTGTAGAAAGCAATTTAAAACGCGTAATTCTAGATGCATCAGGTATATAATTAAAGGCACAGAAGTTCCGAAGTTCTTTAGGGAATTTAAGAAAAACAAGAAGTAAAGTATCGGTTGGAATAGAGAAAATTTTTTGAAGAATTAAAGCCCAAAGCATTGAATACAAATGATGATCTCTAGGACAACCGGTAGAAGTATAGTAGTTATTGTAAAAAGTTTGTGGAATTAATTCATCAAGATTTAGGTTCTCTTCAAGAAGAGAAAAACTTATGTTTATCAGTTTCAAAAAAAGTTGAACAATCGGAATAAATTTCAGCCCCAAAAAGCTGCTTATGTGTTAAAATAGACATATATAAATCCTTTCGGATTTTATGGTTGATTTGTTTATAACAATTCAATTTTACCATAATCTGGTGAGGAGTTATATTTTTTTTATGCAAAGAAAAATTCCGTAATGATTCGGGTTGTGGCGTTTCACAAACGTCTACTTATGTAATTTGGAAAAAGGGATATATAATGTTTATAATAAGTTTAAGAAGTAAAGCAACATCAAGTATTGTGTAAAATATCAAGAAATGATAGGATTTAACTGTGAGGGTATATAACAATGAATGATTGATGCAAGAAAAATCGGATTGCAGAAAGTTACGAATACATGTTTTGAACAAGGATGTATACCACATATCCTCAACATATAGGACATTATATGTAATATAATCCCTGAAAGATAAGGAGATTTTGAATTTGTCAAAAAAAGGAAAGCTTATTAATTTTTTGTGGAATTCTATACGAAACATCTTTGTATTAGAAGAACTAACATTCCAGAAGAAGATATATTTTTAGACCATGCAGGGTTTGACGCCTATGACAGTATGTATAGAGCAAAGGATGTTTTTTTAGTTGAGAAGGCAATAATTGTAACACAAGAACTTCATGTTAATCGAGCAGTTTATATCGCAAGACAAAAAGGCATAGAAGCATATGGTTACTCTGTGAATCAAGATAAGTATAAAAGCTTACTTCAAGTGAAATGGTTTTTAAGAGAGTTTCTTGATAGAGTAAAAGCATTCATTGATGTATCTATTAATGCTAAACCAAAATACTTAGGTAATGAGATTCCTATATCAGGTGATGGAAGGTTGAGTTGGGATATATTTGACGAATAGATACTAACTCAATGTCTTGACAGCGTTGAAGGTAAAACCATAGTAACAAAATAGAAAAATATATGCTAAATTTGAAGTTGGAGAGGAAAAAAGTGATGATCAATAAACTGCATACAGGTGAACTATATTTACCAAACGAAGATCGTATAGTAAAAGAACAGTTAAAGTGTTTAGAAAAATTATATGATTTTAATATAACAAGACCAAGTGAAATCGAAAAGCGCACAGAACTGCTTAAGGAAATGTTTGCGGAGATTGGTGACGGATGCTATATTGAGCCACCATTTCATTCTAATTTTGGCGGAAAACACTGTCACTTTGGAAAGAAGGTGTACGCGAACTTTAACCTTACCTGTGTTGACGATACGCACATATATATAGGTGATTATACGATGATTGGTCCCAATGTTGTTATAGCTACAGCTGGACACCCTATTCTTCCAGAGCTACGCGAACATGGATATCAATATAATATACCTGTGCATATTGGAAAAAATTGCTGGCTTGGTGCTGGCGTAATTATTGTGCCGGGAATTACAATCGGAGATCATGTTGTTATTGGTGCGGGTAGTATTGTTACAAAGAATATACCAAGTAATGTTATTGCAGTAGGTAATCCTTGCAAGGTCCTTAGAGAAGTTAATGAACATGATCGGGAATATTATTTCAAGCAACGAAGAATATCATTGAATTGATTTATTCAGAATACAGGTGACGCTATGAGAAATATACCTAATATTGTAACAATATCAAGGATCATGTTGTCGGTTCTAATTTTTTTATAAATCTGTATACAATATTATTTACCATGTTGTATATTATTTGTGGCTTGAGTGATATTGTATGTGAACCTTATTGCTTTGTTTTGATACAAAGTGGTCCCGGAGTATTAGGTTATATGGGGGTATTTGAGAGCTTAGAATATAGGAGAAGTAAATAATATAAATTATAAGGGAAAAGCATGATTGAAAAAAGTATGAATTATAATGAGTTTATTAGTCAGATTAAGAATGAAATTAAGGAATCACAAAATAATGCAATTTTATCCGTTAATAGGGAACTGCTATTGCTATATTGGAAAGTCGGAAGAAAAATATTGGTTAATGTAAACAGTGCTGATTGGGGAAGTAAGATCATCCCTAAATTGTCCAAAGAGTTAAAGCATTCATTTCCAGATTTAAAAGGATTTTCTGAGAGAAATCTTAAATACATGAGACGTTTAGCTGAAGAATACCCAGATTATTCAATTGTGCAACAGGTTGTTGCACAATTGTCTTGGTCTCATAATTTAGTATTACTTGACCGAATTAAAGATAAAAATGAACGTCAATGGTATATGACAAAAGCTATCGATAATAGATGGTCAAGAAATGTCTTGGTTCATCAGATTGAAAGCAATCTCTATGAGAGACAGCAACTAGTAGAAAAGACTTCAAACTATAGAGAGACTTTAGAAAGACCCAATAGTCTACTTGCAGTTGATGTGCTCAAAGATCCATACGTATTTGATTTTATAGCTTTCGAAGAAGATATGAAAGAGAAAGACATTGAAAAACAACTTGTTAAGAAGATTACAAACTTCCTGTTAGAGTTAGGCTCTGGATTTGCGTTTATAGGTAATCAGTACCATCTGAAAGTTGGAGAAGATGACTTTTATATTGATTTACTTTTTTACCATATTAAGCTGAAAAGTTATGTAGTAATCGAATTGAAGACAGGTAAGTTTAAAGCTGAGTATGCGGGGAAACTTAATTTCTATTTGTCAGCTATGGATGACATTATAAAGGATGAAGACGATAATCCGACAATTGGTATTATTTTATGTAAAGAAAAGAATAAGCTTGTTGCAGAGTATGCATTGAAAGATATGACCAAACCAATAGGAGTTAGTGATTATAAATTGTTAGAACGAGTTCCAGAGGAATTAGTAAGTAGTTTGCCATCTATAGAAGAACTGGAGAAAGAGTTGGAAGACATATAGGAATCAAAAAACTTTTGATAATGCGCCTGTTCTTAAAAACCAACTACTGTCAACCTGCTTTTAAAGCAACAAAATTAATTACCATGGAGGAAATATTATGGCGATGTTATGGTGTACATTACATGTAAAAAACTTAGACGCATCTATCAAATTCTACGAAACTTTTGTAGGACTATCTGTGAACAGACGGTTCGAGTCACGACCGGGTATTGAGATTGCTTTTTTGGGTGATGGAGAAACACAACTAGAATTAATAGATGCTGGAGACGGCGATACATTCCCGGTTAGTGATCAGATATCGATTGGTTTTTCAGTAGATTCTGTGGACGATAAGATTAAGCAGTTAAAGGAAGCAGGGATTGAGATATATAAAGAACCGGTGCAACCTAACCCTCATATACGATTCTTCTATATAAAAGATCCAAATGGCATAAGTGTTCAATTTGCACAGCAAATGTAATCGGTTTTAGATATCTTAGAGGCCAAATCATAATTTTCAAAAATAAAGAACTCCAATCGACCATTATTACTAAATAACTTTATAATAAAATATATAACTGTTATAATTGGTTAAAGGCTCAAAACTTAGTTTTGACCCTTTAACCATAATTAGATGATCACATTAAGAAAGGAGATATTTATGTTAAGCGAAAAACTATTAGCGGAATTAAATTTACAAATGAAGTATGAGTTCTATTCATCACATTTATACTTAGCCTATGCAGGATATGCATATAAAGAAGATTTAGAAGGATTTGCAAACTTTTTCATCGTTCAGGCTGAAGAAGAAAAGTTTCATGCCATGAAATTCTTTAATTATATTCAAGAAATGGATGGTATCATTGATTTTGATGCCTTAGAAAAGCCAAATGTTGATTTTAATAATATTACAGAATTAATGGTTGCATCACTTGAACATGAGAAATTCGTTACTTCAAGAATTTACACACTCATGAACATAGCCACAGAAGAAAAAGAATATGCAACAATTAGTTTCTTAAAATGGTTTATTGATGAACAGGTTGAAGAAGAAGCTACCTTCAAAAGTCTCATCAGTAAAATAAAGAGAGCTAAAGATAATCCAGTGTTGTTATATGATGTGGATGCCGAAATGAGCACACGTGTCTTTATACCACCGACTAAATAAGTGTTTCAATAGTAAAAGCCTAGCAGCGATTTATTTTCGCTTTTGGGCTTTTACTTTTTTTACAGACAATAAAACTGTATTTTCGGATATTGGTTGGCTTCCTTATCAGATATAATTAAACAGTAATCTAACAGAATCTAAAAAGAGATCTAAAAAGAGGATGTAGTCGTGAAAAAATTATTTATTGTATTATTGGTGCTATCAATGATGGTGATCGTGGTCGGATGTGGGAAAGAAGAAGGTCCAGTAGTGGAGAATCTTGATTCATCGGCTATATAAGCAACACCGGAAGTCGAGTAGAGAAAAGACCTAAAACTGATAGTGTATGCGGGTCTACAGGAAGATCATGCTAATTATGTAGGGTATCTTGGCATAAAGGGCAATAAAAAATGGTTAGAAGATAATAATCTTGAGTTGCCAAAAACATGGGATGACTTACTTAAGCCTGAGTTTAAAGGCAATATAGTAATAGCACACCCTGCATCCTCAAGTACAGCTTATAATTTCCTTGCAACCATTCTTCAAGTAAGCCGGATTTGAGTATTTACAGAAATTCAATGAGCAAGTCAGACAATATACAAAATCGGGTAGCACACCAGGGCGTATGGATGGAACAGGGGAAACCTCAATAGTTATAGGTTTTTTACATGATACCATCAAATACCAAGAAGAATGTTATGTTGATCTGATTTTTACTACAGCTGAAGAAGGAACAGGATATGAAATTGGTGCTGTAGGAATTATTAAAGGTGGACCGGATCAAGAAGCAGCTCAAATGTTTGTAGATTGGTGTTTGTCAAAAGAAGTTCAAAAAATGAGTGAAACAGTTGGTTCATTCCAGTTCTTAACACATGAAGATGCACTTCCACCTAATCAAGCAATCGTTCTAAAAGATACCAAATTAATTGAGTACGATGAAGTCTGGGCGGGCGACAATAGAGAATTGTTCCTTGAGAAATTCATGGAATTAACAAAAACAACACCCTCAACGGAGTAAATATAATTTGTGCATACCCTATAGAAGAAGCGGCGAGTGTCCTTGGAGCTTCAAGTAAAAAAAGTCTTTACATCCATCACATTCGAAGAAGCAGCAGCACCCTATGTACAAAACGGAGCGCCTATGGCGATGATCTATCCATCCGAAGACACGATAATACGACCTGACGGGGTAGTGATCATTAAGAACGCAAATAATATCGAAGGTGCTCAAAGGTTTATAAATTTTGTAACAAGTAAAGAGGTTCAAACACTTATTTCCTCAGAACTGAATCGTAGATCGATATGGGATGATATAGAGCCAGCTCAATCACTAAAGCCTTACTAGGAAATCAATATTATTGAAGATGATCAACAGTGGTCATCTCAAAATAAAACGGAAACTCTAAGTCAGTATCAAAATCTTTTCCTAGAAATCTACGGATAATATTGAAGAAAAAAGAAGAGAAAATAATGAAAAAAATCATTTATATCGAGATAAAAAAATCACTTATTATCTACTGTATTGGTTTTATAGTTATTAGTATTTTATCCATATATATGTTTTTAGGCCTATATACGAACCGAGTTGTGCGAAATAAGAACAATGAAGCCAAAGACTATGCGAGAAACTTTCTGGAAGAAGAATTTGAGTTATATAATAAGAATCTTAATACCTTAGAAAAGGAAAGTGCCATAAAAAACTTCTTAATGAATGGTAGGCAAGAGGAGAAAGTTTATGAATTATTGTATGATTTCATAAACAATCGTGAGGTGAAAAGTATTTTCTATCTTGTTGATACGTGAGGGAAAACGGTTTTAACCAAGAATTATGTGGCATCACCTTATAATAGTTATGAGATATTTGTCACAAGGATATTCAGCAATTAAAAAGCAGTCTGGACATAATCATCTATTGAAACAGCAAAGTCCAAATAGATATTACAAAACGAACCATTTATTCTATAGAAAAAGCCATGGTTATAGATGGGGAGATTATGGGGTACCTTGTTTTTGATCTTCTGGAAGCAGATTTACAGAAAATCATACATAACAGTGATGTCTCGATTTTTATACTTACAGATCAATATAATAATGTTATCATTACAACCAAAAGCCAGATTCTAGATAATATTGGAAAGATTAACATCGATAAAAAAAGGAATGCACTTTGGTTTAGAGGAAAAGAATATTATTATAGGCAGTCAGAATTACTAGATGGTAAGATGTACGTCTATACATTGTCAGAAATTGAAACAGTTAGGAATCTAATGAGCATCAGCACTATTTTTCTCATATGTATGCTGACAGGTCTTTCAATTCTCATTATGAAGTTAGCTGGATATGCCTCGAGGAAAAAGACAAAGTCAATCGAAGATCTAATCGGTTCTATAACCGCAGCACAACATGGTGATTTGAAGTCTTTTGTAACGATATAAAGTGATGATGAGTTTGAGATTATTGGTGAGCATTTTAATAAGATGCTCGTTGAAGTGAATGTTTTGATGACAAAAAATGATGAATTAAACAATCGTAACCGTATATCCCAGACAAAACAATTAGAATCACAGTTCAACCCACATTTTATTTTCAATACATTAGAAACGTTAAAATACCTTCTATTGGTTGATGAAAAAAAGCATCTGAAATGATTGTTAACTTTGCAAATATTCTAAGGTACAGTATTGACTATGAGAAAAACACCATTTCATTGATTGAAGATATTAAGTATCTCAATAGTTATCTAATGATTCAAAAATGCCGTTATAATAAAAGGTTGACCTATGATATCCATATAGATAAGGAAGCCAAACAATGTATCGTACTAAAACTCATTATGCAGCCTATTATTGAAAACTGTATTAACCATAGCTATAAGGGTAAAGATGCCCTTCACATTGATGTCAATATCAAGATTGTTGAGGACATGCTTATGATGGAGATGGTATGAGTGAAGAAGCATTAAATGATATAAGGCGACGCTTAGATGACGAACAACTTGTATCAAATAGTATTGGTCTCAATAACGTCAATAGAAGACTTAAGTTGCTCTATGGCTTAGACTGTGGATTGATCATTAAGAGTGAACTTGGAATAGGCACAACTATGATCATGAAAATGCCAAAGAAAGTTTGGTGAGGACATGTTTAGAGTCGTTATCGTTGAAGATGAAGATTTAATTTAGAAAAGGACTGATCTATTCATTTGATTGGATAACTATGATTGTATCGTAGTTGGTGAGAGTCCTAATGGAAAAATGGGGTGGAAGTCATCACAGAACTGAACTCGGATATTGTTATTACAGATATTAAGATGCCCTTTATGGACGGCCTGTAAATGCTAGAAGCTATTGAAAACAGAAGTTTTGAAACGGTCATTATAACAGGATATACTGAGTTTGAATACTCGAAAAAGGCCATTAAGTATCAAGTATCAGATTACTTGCTAAGGCAATTAATCATGATGAACTGGGTATGGTTGTAGAAAAATTGATTTATAAAATTAAGAATAAAAATATTATGACAACCCTCAAAAAACAGGTCAAGTCATTTTCAGACTTTACGTTATTAGAATCAGATGTTTATTTTAATGAATCAAACTATGAATGTAGATATATTCCGGATATGCTCAGATATATAGAAGATCATTATAATAAAAAAATAAGTATTGAGGATCTGGCAGATGAACTAGAACTGAGTACGACTTATTTAAGTCAAAAATTTAAAGAGGAAACCAAACATACTTTTAGTGACTTTTTGAACAAATATCGTATCCAGAAGTCTCTTGAACTCATGACATATGGTGATTATAAAATATATGAAATTGCCGAGAAAGTAGGTTTTTCCGAATATAAGTATTTTTCACAGGTTTTTAAAAATTATATGCAAAGCTCTCCAAGCGAGTTTGTGCAAAGCAATGTTTTTTTATGGGATAAGGTTTAAACCTTATCCCATTTCTATTGTCGTTCATTTGTTCACCAAACAAATGAAAAACTATCTTGATAAAGTTTACAAATAATGTTAAAATCAAAAGGTTGTTACTATTTTACTTATACGAAAGGTGAAATATAGCGTAATTATTTATTGATATAGTTAATATTTTAAATGAATATCAATTTGGCTTTTTAGCCATAGTAGAAATAAATAGCGATTATTAAGACTGAGGGGGTGAAGTTTTGATAAAAGATCTAATTAAAGTCGACAGAGACAGCACGCAATTGAGCTACGTATTAGAAGATGATCAGCTCTTTTATGAAGTGGGTTATAAAGTATTACATGGGCAAGAAAACGAGGCACTGGTAAAGTGTTTTAAAGTTACTCATAATGGTAAAATCAAGCTAATTTATAATATCTCTAACTATCAGACACTACAATCTGTAATGACAAAAATAACGGCAGAAGACTTTTTGGCGATACTACAAAAGCTTCTTGCTGTTATTATAGATGTAAAAAACAATGGTTTTCTAACTTGTGAGAATATTGACATGAGTTTAGAAAATATTTTTTTGAAAAAAAATATTTTTGACCCATGCTTCATTTATTTGCCAATAAATGGGAGCATATACAACCATCCAACAAATTTTGAAGAAACGATGAGAATGGAGATTTTGCAGGCGATCTCCGCCCACAACTTGAATACGAAAGCTATTATGGATTTTTCTTCGGATCTAAAAGCCGGTATACCACTTGAAGACATTGAGAACAGCTTGAAGTCACTTAACTTAAAATCATTTGGGACTAAGTTTGATTTTAATAAAGTTAAGAAAATTAAGGTAGAAACCCAGGACAACAAAAAACAGATACCAAAAACTAAAGCGACGCAATCGTCAGATAACGACATAAATCATGAAAATATGAAGTTAAAAAAGTTTGGATTAAGCAATGTGTTTTCGCCTAAAAAAAATACTAGTGTGCAGGTATTTAAGCCAACGCTATCGCTTATCGGAATCAACACACCAATTGAAGTGGAATTTAGTATTGATAAAATGGACTATGTGATTGGAAGCAGTCCCAAAACAGCAGATGGCAATATTGATTTTAACAAAGCCATTAGCAGATCCCATTGTAAAATAGTTTATAAAGATAACAATTATTATATTGTTGATATGGATAGTTCTAATGGTACTTATCTTAACAATGTGAAGATACATAAAGATCAGCAAGTCATGATTACAGATGGCGATAGAATTAAGTTGGCAAACAGTGAGTTTATTGTGGAATCAATATTGAAAGATCGATGAGGAAGGGGATGACATAATGGGTACTCCGGTCATAATACTGGTAGATTCAAATGAAAGGTATTTGGCACCACTAGAACTGAAATTGCTAGAAAAGTTTGGTGCAAATATTGATCTTCATATTATAACAGATCAGACATTTTTAACGTCATTTTTTAATTCACCTAGGAAAGTTGATGTATTAGTGATCAATGAAGAATGGTATTCTCCAGAGTTTGAAAGACATAGTATTGATTTTACGTTTATCCTATCAGAAGCAGAAGTTGATGAGAATCGTGATGATAAATGCCATAAGATCTATAAGTATACAAGTGTCATAAAGATATTGAACGACATTGTTGATAAGTCCAACCTAGAGGCCAATGATATCGCTTTAAATACACAAGTAATCATGGCCTATTCACCAATAGGAGGCGTAGGTAAAACAACGTTGGCCCTTGGGCTATGTGCAGCACTTTCCAAGCAGCATCGTCGGGTGTTGTATATGAATACAGAACCATTTCAGAGTTTTCAATTTATGTTAAAAGATAAGCGCTATTGCACAAATGGATTTGAGAAACTTCTAGGAACACGCCCTGAAAACATCATGAGAATCTTTCAAGGTGCGGTCGGAAAAGAATTATTTAATTATGTTCTACCCTTCAAACAAGCCACTTCGGCACTTGATATAGTAGCAGAAGACTATACATATCTATTAGATAGCATCAAAGCCAGTGGGCAATTTGAATATATTGTTATGGATTCGACTGTTGACTTTACAGTAGAAAAATCAATGATGATGCGTCATTGTGATAAAGTACTAATCGCTACCATGCAAGATGAGATATCGGTTATGAAGTTAGAACCCTTAATCAATAACATCGATTGTTCCAATCAAAATAAGTTTGTATTTGTATGTAACAAGTATAAAGAGAATGAAAAGAACTACCTTATAGAAGAGAAAATAGCCTCAAAATGTGTTATGAATGCTTATATTCATGATTTCCAAGAAGAGCCGGACCATCATAACATAGATTTTCTGGCAAACAATGCGTATTTGCAAAAGCTGGCCTATATATTTATATGATGGAGAGTGAATAGAAAATGGATACGATAATGATTGTACTAGATATGAAAAGAATCAATAGAAGCGTAGATCTTGAGGTTCCACTAGACATTACGGTAAATGACTTGGTTATAGGATTAAATAAGGCCTATGATTTGGGTATTGATATGGATCATATACCGGAATGTTTTTTAAAAACGGAAAATCCTATTGCTTTAATTAAAGGCAATAAAACATTAAGAGCGTGTAAATTACGAAATGGTACAATAATTAATTTTACGAGATAGCTTGGGGTGATTGAGTTGAACAGTAACAAATATAAGGTGGTTATAATCGGTAAGAAGGTCTATAAAGAATATCCGTTATCGAATGAAGACCAATTGATAAAGATTGGTACATCAAAGGATGCTCAAGTGAGATTTAATAAGAGCTTGTTTTTTGAAGAATTTGATCTTCATATCGAAAAAACAGCCGATGGCTGGAGCATAAGTTGTGAGGAAGATATTTATTTTACGACAGATGGTATTTTGAAAATATTTTCCAAAAACTTACAACACGGTGATGAGATTGTGATTAAGTATCAGAGCTCTAATATTGAAATCATAAGACTCAACTTTTTTATTGATTTTGATAGCGTAGAGAAAAATTATGAAAGGGTCATTGATATAGATAAAATTGAGAGCATATCGATTGGTGGTTCTGAAAAATGTGATATCTGCATTAAGGATCCTTTAATAGAAAAGGATAGCATAACCCTTTCTTATCGTAACGCCCAATACTATATTTACGATAATGATGCTAAATATGGTGTGTTTTTAAACAACCAAAAAATTAAGGGGATGGCAAAGCTTCAAGATCAAGATTTCTTTATGATTATTGGGTATAGCTTCTACATAAAAGACAAAAAATTGTATGCATCCAAAACAGATCATTTAGTTGTGAATCAATTAAATTACGTAGATATAGCACAACAACAAAGTGCTTTTACATATCCTAAGTTTAATCTGAATACAAGAGTCAAGTATGTTATTCCAAGTGAGCCCATTGAGATATTGTTACCTCAACCATTACAAGAGCCGCCAAAGACGAATATTTTCTTGACCTTAGCACCGGCTATCGTCATGTTAGGTGTAACAATTGTATTAAGGGGCTTTTTAGGAAGTGGTGGTACTTTTGTTATATACAGTGTCATTTCTATGACGATGGGGATGATTATGTCCGTTGTCAATGTGATTAACAATAAGAAGCAATACAGGGAAAAGATAAAAGAGAGAAAAGAGAATTATGAAAGCTATATTAAAAGAAAAGAAAAAATAATACTAAAATCCAGACAAAAAGAATTAGATGTTCTGCAAAATATATATAAGCCCCTTGAGCAAAACATAGAGGATGCTTATGCATTCAAGAAAGAATTATTTGAAAAAGATCACTTAGATGAAGATTTCCTTCATGTGCGTATAGGTACAGGTGTCGTAGAAGCTAATTGTAAAGTAACCTATAATAAACAAGATTACATAGATACAAAAGATGCGCTTGTGAATATTCCGGAAGAAATCGAGCTCAAGCATAGGTTTATTGAAGAAGCACCTATTATCACCAAACTATCTGAAGCAAATGCTGTGGGTATTGTAGGAACAAAAGAACAACGCTATAAAGTACTGAAAAACATTACCCTAGATCTAAGCATACGTCATTTTTATAAACAAGTTAAACTTTTTTATATGTTTAGTCAAGAAGATGTCGAACAATTTTCTTGGATAAGGTGGTTACGTCATGTTGAAAATGATGCCTTAGGTGTTAGAAATCTTATCTATGATGAAGACAGTAAGAATCTATTGTTTGAACATCTATATATGGAGCTTTCAAGACGTGAAAGCATTAAAGAAAACAATGATTATTTCAATACCCAGTATGTCATATTTGTATTTGATAACAAAGGCATAAAACAGCATCCAATTTCAAAATATATTAAATCCGCTAGATCATTTGGCTTTACATTTATATTTTTTGAGAATAGTGAAGATCTCTTGCCACAAGGTTGTACAGAAATTATTCGTTTATCACAGTATGAAAACAGTGGAGATCTTCTATACAGTATCAATGGAAAAAATATATCTCGATTCTTTTATGAACCGGTGCAAGACACGATAGCGGAAGAAATTGCAATAAAACTAACAAGTGTCTATGTGGATGAAGTCAGCTTAGAGGGTCAGCTCACCAAAAATATATCCTTGTTTGAATTGCTTAATATATTTTCCGTTAACGATTTGGATATCCATGCAAGGTGGTCTAATTCTAGGGTCTATGATAGTATGGCAGCCCCATTAGGTGTTAAGACAAAAAATCAGGTGGTATCTTTAGATCTACATGAGAAATATCAAGGACCACATGGTTTGGTAGCAGGGACCACCGGTTCCGGTAAAAGTGAGATTCTGCAAAGCTACATCTTATCAATGGCAACTTTATTCCATCCATATGAAGTGGGCTTTGTCATTATCGACTTCAAAGGCGGTGGCATGGTTAACCAATTTAATAATCTACCCCACTTAATTGGTTCCATTACCAATATTGATGGCAGAGAGATAGACAGATCATTGAACTCAATCAAAGCAGAATTAAGAAAGCGACAAGAGCTTTTTGCTCAATATGGTGTTAATCATGTCAACCAGTACATAAAAAAGTTCAAAGAAGGAAAAACAAGTCAACCATTGCCCCACCTAATACTCATAGTGGATGAATTTGCAGAGCTAAAAAGTGACCATCCGGAATTTATGAAAGAGTTGGTCAGTGCAGCAAGAATTGGGCGAAGCCTTGGGGTACATTTGATTCTTGCTACCCAAAAGCCATCAGGGGTTGTAGATGATCAGATATGGAGTAACTCAAAGTTCAAACTATGCTTAAAAGTACAAACCAAGCAAGATAGTAATGAAGTCTTAAAAACCCCTCTTGCAGCAGAGATCAAAGAACCGGGTAGGGCGTATCTACAAGTGGGTAACAATGAGTTGTTTGAACTTTTTCAATCAGCCTATAGTGGTGCAGCAGCAGAAACAGATGATGAAGAGAATCATACAGAATACACCATAAATGAAGTATCCCTATCCGGGAAGAAAACCACTGTGTTTGAACAAAAGAAGAATAGAAGCAATGCGAAGAGTTTAACACAACTCGAAGCGGTTGTTCAGTATATCAGTGAGTACTGTGAAAACAGTGGGATAAAGCGTTTGCCGGGTATATGTCTACCACCACTACCCGATGTAATCAGGTTCAGCGAAGGCGATTCATATGTTAAAGAAGGCATGGATATAAAAATAGCCATTGGCATCTACGATGACCCCTCTCACCAACGACAGGAAAAGGTAATATTAAACATCACAGAAGCACATACCTTTATTGTTGGGTCATCTCAATATGGTAAAACCAACATATTACAAACCATTATAAGAGCACTTGCTCAAACCTATTCACCAAGTGAAGTTAATATCTACTTACTTGATTTTGCTTCAATGATACTAAAAAGCTTTGGAGAGCTTCATCATATTGGCGGCGTCCTGACCGTATCTAATGATGAAAATATGAAGCATTTTATTAAGATGACAAGTAGTGAGATTATCAATAGAAAAGAAACCCTCTCCAAACTAGGACTTAGTTCCTTTGGTTCTTATAAAGAAGCAGGCTATCAAGATCTGCCTCAAATTGTCATTCTAATTGATAACTTTACAGCATTCAAAGAATTGTTTGGTCAATACGATGAAGATATGCTGAACATCTGTAGAGAGGGAATAGCCGTTGGTATATCGGTTGTTATATCCAATGTACAGACGTCCGGTATTGGGTATAAATATTTATCAAACTTCTCAAGTCGTATTGCGCTAAGCTGTAATGACACAGGTGAATACAGCAACTTATTAGATCGGTGCCGTATGAAGCCAAAAAATATTGCAGGACGCGCATTAATTGAAATCGATAAAACCATATATGAGTTCCAGAACTATCTCGGGTTTGATGGTGAAAAGGAAATTGAAAGAGTAAAAGATATGAAGAAATTCATTGAAAATACGAATTTGATGTATCCGGGTGAAAAAGCCAGACAAATTCCACAAGTGCCACGACCACTCACCTTAGAAACTCTGGCAGAAGGTTTTATGCCAATGAATCTTAGACCTTATGAAGTTTGTATTGGAATCGATTATGATAAAGTTGAAATGGCGACAATTGATTTTGAGAAGATTGGTACATTACTCATTTCAGGTAGAGAAAAGAGTGGGAAAACTAATTTTCTAAAAATAGTTCTTGATCAATTTCAGAAGAATATACTAATACAGCCTACGAAAGCTTTCATTATTGATACGATTGATCGACAACTAAAAGACCTTGGTAATCTGGGATGTGTTGAAAAATATTCAATAGATGTACATGATATAGAAAGCATACTAGACACTGTTTACGATGAACTCTTAGAAAGACAACAAGACTTAATGAGTAATACTTCAGAATCGCTTGATGAAAAACCATTGCTGCTTATAATAATTCAAAATCAAGATGTATTAAGTTTGATGAGTTCAAGCAAAGAAATAATGGAGTTATATAAAAAGATTACACAACAACTCAAAGCATTAAAAGTCTGCTTTTTATTCGCGAATGTTGAGAATACAGCAGTAACATATAGCTCAACTGAGATATGTAAGATTCTTAAAGAAAACAGAAAAGCATTAATATTTGATGACATTTCTAATCATAGGTTCTTAGAAATACCAATAAATATTCAAAGAGATTACAAAAAACCGATTGAAGTTGGTGATGCTTATTACATTACCAACAGTGACACATCAAAAATCAAGACAATAAGTATGACATAGGGAGGGTTAGTTAATGGCGTCAAATACAAAAAGTTCAGAAGCATACGTAGAAAAATTATTTACAGGAGACATGACAGAAGCTGCATTAGAATTTAGGAATAACATTGATGAATTTGATGATGCGAAGCGACTTGTTGAAAGAGCGACAACAAAGCTTCTTTCAACTTGGGTAGGGAGAGGTAGAAATATGTTCGAAACCCAACACACATTATTATTTGGACAGCTAGGAGACATTCAAGACACGTTATATGACATATACGAAGCATTAGTAGATAGTCAAACAAACTACTATAATACAGACGAAGAATTAAGAAAGCAAATAAAATTATCAATAGATTAATTGATTAGGAGGGTACAGATATGTCCGCGTTATTAAGTCGGTTAAAAAGAGAGCGTAGAGATAAAAAAGACTTATTATCGATCCAAGAAAAGAGACTGTCAAAATTGCAGAATATATATAGTGATTTTGATTACAAGTTTTACAAGGATATAACAGATGTGAATAATCGCATTAATAAATGTATTGAAACATTACAAGAGGGCATTATAAATCATGAAAAAACCTATAGTAATATGGATGCGATACTATGTGATAAAGAATTAGCGGCTCATTCAGACAATAACATGTCATCATCTAGATTAAATATTAGTAAGGAAATGCAAAATGTCAACAATACAATCACAGATCTTAATAATAGTATCCGTAATTTGAATCGAAGAATCAGTGAAGAAGAAGCAGCAAAACGAAGAAGAATGGCCAGTCAAGTATTAGGTACATTTGGCTTAAAATAAAGGGGAAACAAGATGAGCGTATTGGTATTGAATTACAGTGAATTAAGCTCAAGTATCAAAAATGCTAACAAAGCGGCCAATCAAGCAAGAGATTATGGGGACACCATTAAAAAAACAATATGCAAAAAAATCTCGAGCCTACCAGGGGGTAGTACTAATAATACAAGTAATGCAGACTGGTTTGGTGAATAAATAAGTTGAGGGGATTTATATGGAGGATCAGTTAAAGGATAAAAAAATCAAAAAGAGCCTAATTAAGCTAAAACCAATGATTATAGGGATATCAATTATTATCAGTATATTAATCGGACTACAGATTATTTTCTATGCCAGGCTAATGATACCGCAGCTAATGAGTGATGGTATTGATTATACGACTGAACCAGCAACCCTTTCACCAGACAGTGAAGTGGTTAGACTGCTGGAAAATTCAAATGGCTTAAACGTAAAAGAACTTCATAATTTAGGCGATGAAATGTATGAGCAAAAAAAGTATAAAGAAGCGTATAACATATATAAGCTAGCTGGAGAAAAAGATAAGAATCAGGCAACATTAATGTATGCAGAAATGGCCAACTGTTATGGATTTGTAATGAATTTTGAGGAAACTGTTAAGCTGGCTGAAAAATCATTATCAATGATAAATGATTCAACGCGAGCAGA
>NZ_JCBCDA010000056.1:0-20085 GCF_059865615.1 Petrocella sp.
GGATGTTTCCATCTTTGCCGAAGTTACTAAAAAAGAAGTACCTAAACATGCTAGCCATACCAATATAGAAGAACCTGAGCTTACTATTTCATGGAATGAAGTTTCAATCACAGTTAAAGATCATCGAGCAGTTCCTATGGCAGCAGAGCTTTTGAACCGGTTGGTATCATCATGTTAAAGCGTATGACCGAAGATGCGACTCATATTTACCTGGCCATAGGACCTACTGATTTTCACAAGCAGGTAGAATGGCTTTTAGAAGGTCTTTCTATCGAGCAAAAAAAGGCCCATCATGAGGTGAAAATAAGTGGAAAAAATTCATGTTTTTACCACTAAAAAATGACAAAAAAAATGCTTTAAATCCTTGTAAAATCAGCACTTTTCGACTACTTAAATGCCCTGAAATCATAGAGAAAAAGCGTAAAATATGGTATACTTTTCTTAATGAAAACAAAGGAAATATGCCAATGACTGATCGTGAAGAACTTCAAAAATTACTTGCTCTACTAGCTGAAAAAGAACGTATAATTAAAAAAAGGGATCAGAAAATCATCGATCAGGAAAAGCTGATTGAAAAGCAGAAAATCCAGATCGAACATATGATTCAAGCTCTGCTTCATGCAAGGAAGAAAATTTTTGGAGCATCGACTGAACACACGCCAAAGGATGGACAAATGAACCTTTTCGAGTCTGTCCAGGCACTGGCCGAGGAACTGCTCAAAGAGCAGAAAAAGATTACGGTCAAGAGTCATGAAAAAACGCCTCGACAACCTGGGGTAAGAGAAGAAATGCTCGCCGGGTTGACTAAAGATGTCGATGAATATTTAATTCCTGAGGATACTGACTGTCCTAAGTGCAGTAGTGAACTGAAGGTCGTAGGAAAAGAAATAGTAAGGACCGAAGTTGAATTCATTCCTGCGAAGCTGAAGGTAATACAGATTGTAAGGCAAGTGAAAAAATGTACAAGTTGTGGCAAGAAGAACAGCGAGAACAAAATACCTGTATTCGTTAAAGCACCGGTTCCTGTTCCAGTACTTCCTCATTCCATTTCAACGCCGTCGCTTGTGGCTCAGGTTATGTACCAGAAGTTCGGATTAGGCCTTCCCTTTAACCGACAGGAGAAAGACTGGTATCGTAGGGGATTAATTCTTCCAAGGGCGGTCATGGCACACTAGACCATACGATGCAGCGAAGAATGGCTGACGCCAATTTGTGACAGGATTCACGAGCAGATTCTGGCCTGCGAAGTATTGCACATGGATGAAACGAGAATCCAGTGTAACAAGGAAGATGGTAAGAAAGCCAGCAGTGAATCCTTCATGTGGGTCATGCGAAGTGCCGCCAGCGAAGCCATACAGGCTGCCTACTTCAGCTATTCAAGGTCGAGATCCACCGAAGTTGCCAAAGAACTGGTTGGTGACTACACCGGTTATCTGATTACAGATGCCTATGCAGGGTATAACAAAGCTGGTGCTTACAACAGCTTTGAAGTATTCCGTTAATCAAAGGCAATATTTGGAAACCTTTATGACAGATGGACGGATCCCACTTTCCAATAATCTTTGCGAGGCCAATATTAAACCCTTTGCTACAGCAAGACGTGCATGGCTGTTTGCTGACTCTCCCAAAGGTGCGACAGCCAATGATGTCTTATATACAATAGTAGAATCTGCAAAAGCTAATGAGCTTGATCCGTACGAATACCTAAAGTATTTATTGGAAGAAATGCCAAACAATGATTACCTTCAAAATCCAGAGATTTTGGACAAATATATGCCCTGGTCAGATGAGCTAGTGGATCGTTGCGGACTAAAAAGAACATATAAAAAGTGCCTCAATAAATGATATCTCTATCATAGCATGAATAGGTAAGATTGCATATGACGCCTTCTTTTGAAGCACTAACCTATCATACTATAAAAAGTTATATCAAAACTCATATTAAATCTTTAGGTATTCCCAGGGGCAACGCTCACTTATTTAGACATACAACTTTAACAAAATGGTTATTACAAGGAAACAGTACAATGCTTGTCATGATGTAGGCCGGACATAAAAAGTCAGAAACAACAGAAAACTATTTCCATTATTCCAATGAATTAAAAGTAACAGGCTTTGATTTCATGGAAAATAACATATTGTTAAGTATGATACCACTACCAAGAATGAACACAAAACGGAATAAAAGAACTAGACAATAGAAAAAACCAGACTATAAAAACAAAAAGAAGGGCTATATGCCCTTCTAATTGCTTTAATTTACAACTATGCTATTAATACAAGAGACGAGACTCGAACTCGCGACCCCTAGACCCCCAGTCTAGTACTCTAGCCAACTGAGCTACTCCTGTAAATCCTGTTGCTGTCTTATAGTATCATTGACTAAAATACTTGTCAATATTTTTAACATGGATTTCTTGGAAACTTTTTTCTGCCTTGGTTCTGATGGCTTAATCTACTATTAACATTTTTTGAGACTTATGATTATTTTCCACTATTTTATACTAGACATTAATGTTATAATAGCTTTATGGTAACCTTGTTTAGATAATACCAATGATGCGAAAGGGGTGAGCTATCGGAGGAAACTCTGATAACAACATGAAAATACTAATATGCGATGACAGTATGACTGTCCGAAAAAAACTGATTCAATCTATAAGAGCCGTTAAGGAATGTGAGATTATTGAGGCGAATAACGGTGACGTGGCCGTTCTGGCCTATAAAGAGCATAAGCCTGATCTTGTCTTTATGGATATTATGATGCCCCTCAAAGATGGTTTGGAATCCCTTGCTGAGATTATCCTTGAAGATGCCAACGCCAAAGTGGTGATGCTTTCTTCTGTCGGTACAAAAAGTAACTTGCAGACCGCGCTTAAGATAGGCGCTATTGACTTCATCCAGAAGCCTTGTGAAGAAAACCGATTAAAACAGTTAATAGATACTTATGGTGGGGAGGCCTAGTCTTATGTTTAGTGCATTTTTTGGAAATTACTTATTGAACAAAGGGATCGTGACCGGTGAACAACTGAGTCAAGTAATGGAAAACCAAAGGATTATACGCCTTAAGCTGGGTATGTTGGCGATTAACGCCGGGTATATGAACGCCCGTCAAGTGGACGAGATTCATGAACTACAGGCCTTTAAGGACAAACGGTTTGGCGATCTTGCTATAGAAAAGGGTTACCTCACATCTGTACAACTTGACGCATTATTGAAGCAGCAAAAGTCGGAGCACCTACTTTTAGCGCAAGCCCTTATCGATGATGGTCTCATTACCATGGAAGGTTTCGAAAAAGAAATCAACAGTTATAAAAAAGAACATGATTTGACCGATGAACAACTGGATGCCCTTAAGGACAACAATGTAGAAATGGTGGTCCATGCTTTTCTAGCTTTTGGAGAAAGCACGTTGTCCAAGCATTACAGTGATTATGTAACGCTTTTCCTCAAAAACATGATTCGTTTTATCGATGCAGACCTTCGTATTGACCGTGTAGAAAAAATAGACACCATACAACTGCCCCACTTAGTTCGACAAACCATAACCGGTGATACACGCATCTTCACAGGACTATCAGGCGAAGAACTTCCTTTTATAAAACTGGCAGGTCGATATGCAGATGAACATTTTGACAAGATTGAAGATTACCCGATTGATGCGGCCGGTGAGTTCCTTAACTTCCACAACGGTCTCTTCACCGTTAACTTATCGGATGAAGGCATTGAGATGACATTGGATGTTCAATCTTATCTGGAAGACTCCACTCTAACGCCATCCAATCAACTCTATCACATCCCTATCTATACAAGTTTTGGTGTTATTGATCTCATTATCGGACAATTATAGACGTTTAGATATGATATTTTAACCAAGGTATAATAAAAGTTCACCTATATGGAAAAAGTCAATTGTTTGACCTCTACCCATACAGGTGAACTTTTTCAAAATCGCTCTCTATAGCCACAGCGCTGACATAGGGCTTCTGTTAATAGGCCGGTCTCAAAGCCTTGTATCATGGTCTTTGTCCTCTTTTTCTCCAGAATCTCTTCCATGGTCTCACCAAAAATATTACCTAGCACCACAGCCCCTTCCGCATCTAGGCAACAAGGTACCACTTCACCATTGGCCAATATACCAATCTGTTGTCTTAGACCATAGCAGGTACCTGACTCATGAAGAATCTTCCCTTCCAGACCAGGCCATTTGAAAATATAACTTTGACTAAGATAGAGTCGTTCTTTTAACTTCAAGCCTTTTCCTTCGGGTAAGGTTTCTACAAGATTTTCTTGAAGATCAAAGGCCGTCTTAATATGACATAAGACCTTCTGATTCTTTTCATACATAGGACTTCCTAATTGGCTTTGGTCCAGATTCCACAATCTAAGCTCAAAAATCATGGGGCTGGTTCTTAGTCCTTCTTCTATAAAATCCGTCACCGATTCTAAATAGGCTTGATGTGCCTGCTGATTATCATCATGGCCATTGTCAATTACTTCAAAGCTTTGAAGGGAGATGCTAATCTGTCTTAGGGCTTTGGCACGAAGAAGGATCTCTTTCTGAAGCTGTAATAAGGTGCCGTTGGTGGTTAGATTCACTTGGAATCCATGGTTATGGGACATCTCAAGTAATAAGTTTAACTGCTCATGAAGCAAAGGCTCACCTTTAATATGCAAGTAGATATACTTACCATGACCTTTGAGCTTATTTAAGGTAGCTTCAAACTCTGAAGGTGTCATAGTCCTTGGTACTCTCTCTGACGGTGGACAAAAGGTGCATGACAGATTACATGTATTGGTGATCTCAATATAGATTCTTTTAAAGGTTTTCATATGTCTATCCATTCTATTTTAATCTTAATCTATTCTTTTATTATGCCTTATGCGTCATACAATATAAGTTGAACTTAGAAGACTTAGTTTTAACCCTCTCACCATACTATAGCTATTATGTTCTAAAATCAAGTCTTCTTTTTATATACTCTGATATCACTTTATATGGCCAGATGTAAACAGATATAGCAGAATGAATCATGTATCGTATTGCATGGCATCTGAAACTGCTATATAATGAACTCATCTATGCAATAATTTCTCAGTTATACACTTATGACACAAGGAAGGTACAACTATGGCATTCATTACACTAGAAAACTTAAGTAAAAGCTACGGTATGAAAACACTGTTTAAAGATATAAGCTTTGTTATTGGCAAAGAAGACAAGATCGGCATCATCGGTATCAACGGCACCGGTAAGTCCACCTTACTGAAGATCATCGCCGGACTGGAGTCCATGGATACCGGACAAAAAACCATGCCTAAAAATACAACCATCGAATATCTCCCTCAATCCCCTCAGTTCTACGACGATTTAACCGTCCTTGAACAAGTCTTAAAAGGCGATTCTCAGACACTTCAGGTCTTACGTAACTATGAAGCTGCCCTGTTAAAATCTGCTAAGGCGCCTTCTGACACAAAGGTTCAGGAAGCCCTGATGAAATGCTCGGAAGAGATGACCCATCTGGACCTATGGGATCTGGAGAGTCAAGTTAAAACCATCCTTACTAAGTTATCTATAACGGACTTTGAACAACCGGTCAAGCAGCTATCAGGAGGACAAAAAAAGCGTCTTGCCTTAGCATCGGCACTCATTGTACCTTGTGATCTCTTGATTCTTGATGAGCCTACGAACCATATGGACAATGCCACCATTGACTGGCTGGAGTCCTATCTGGAACGTCGCTCCGGTGCTCTACTTATGATTACCCATGACCGGTATTTCCTTGATAGAGTCACCACCCGCATTGTCGAGATTGATCATGCTGCTATCTATACCTATGATGGCAATTACACCACTTTTCTTCAGAAAAAAATGGAACGTATGGCCATGTCTGAATCCTTAGAACGTAAGCGTGAAAACCTCTACCGCAGAGAACTGGCTTGGATTCGAAGAGGTGCAAAGGCTCGAACCACTAAGCAAAAAGCCAGAATTGACCGCTTTGAGACTTTGGAAGATACTTCCCATCTCAGAGACGATTCACAAGTTGAGATCTCTATCGGCTATACAAGGCTAGGTAAAAAGACCATTGAACTGACGTCGGTCAAAAAAGCCTACGATGACTTGTTGCTTTTTGAAGGCCTCAGTTATACTTTCCTACCCGATGACCGTGTGGGTATCATCGGTCCAAATGGTGCCGGCAAAACTACTTTACTAAACGGCATTCTAGGTAATGTACCTTTAAGCGACGGTAGTATTGAGCATGGGCCTACCCTAAACATCAGCTACTTCTCCCAAGAAGCTCAAGACATGAATGAAACACTTAGAGCTATTGACTATATTAAAGAGACTGCGGAATACATCTCCACTGAAGATGGGTACAAGTTATCTGCTTCTGCTATGATGGAGCGGTTTCTTTTTGACAGCGAGCTTCAATATGCTCCCATTAACTCTATGTCCGGTGGCGAGAAAAGAAGGCTCTATCTCCTTAAGAACCTTATGATGGCACCCAATGTGCTGGTTCTTGATGAGCCTACCAATGATTTGGACATTGACACCCTGAAGGTTCTTGAAGCTTACTTAGATGATTTTAAGGGTATAGTCATCGTCGTCTCTCATGACCGGTACTTCCTTGACCGGGTCTGTAACAAGATTTTCTCCTTCGAAGCCAATGGTCAAGTGGTTGTTTTTACCGGCAACTATACGGAGTATATGGCATATAAAGAGGTACACTTAGACGATAATATAGAAAAAAATACTGTTTCGTCTCAGAGTAAAACAGGTAAAGTCAAAACCGATCGTCTAAAAATGACTTATCAGGAAAAGAAAGAGTATGAAACCATAGAAGCTGAGATGGAAGACCTTGAAGCTCAACTGGGTCAAGTTGAGAATGCTCTCTCAGCTTGCCATAGTGACTTTGTTCTCTTACAAGAACTGAGCACAAAAAAAGAAGCCCTTGAAGCGCTTCTTTTAGATAAGATGGAGCGGTATGAATATCTAAGCGACTTAGATGCTCAGATTCAGAGTCAGTAATATGGTTAAGGTGTTTATTACTAAGACCTTGGTACAACCGGAATAAATAGGCGGCTGTTTCTTGCTTGTCCTTCTATCGACATGACCTCTAGGTGATAAGGCAAAGCTTCTTTGTAAGGACTTGCTGGCAAGTAATGGTTATAGATATAGGACATAAAATAGTCGATTTGACCAGTGTCTTCAATCATATCAAAGAGCAAGTAGGCCATCTTGGGAATTTTCTTAATCAGATGGCTTTCACTTTGGGCTTCGCCCCTGCTTTGTTTACCGATAAAATTCATATAGCCTTTTGGGCCTTTGCTTAGCCAACTGACTTTGTATATTTCTTTGGTATTGTCTGTGTCTAAACCCGCCAGTTGTTCTCTGGTCATATGGCGCAAAGTCTCAAAGGGGTTCTCTGAGAAATACCCGATGCCTAAGAGCTCTAAGTCGGACATGAACTTTAACATCGGCTTACGGTTATAAGAACTAACAAACCATAGATAGGCTTCATCCATTCTTTTAACGCCTGTAAAGACGCCTGCCTCCACTTCTTTTCGAATAGCGGAAGGTACTTTTCCAAATACAGCGCTACAGGCCCTTCCAAAAACTTCAGGACTACCAAATCCGAATTCATAGGCCGCTTCAATAATCTTACAGGATTTTTCTTCCATATAATGAATGGCTTCTGTAACTTTGCGTCCGCGGTAATAGTCATAAGGGGACAAACCGGTCATCTTTGAAAAAAGCCTGGTAAAATGGTATTTGGAAAAACCGGCCACATCCGAAATCTGATCCACGCTTAATTTCTCTTTAAGGTGATCTTCTATATAATTAATCGTATGCAGTACCATTTCCATATCATGCATCGGCTCTGACCCCCAAAGGACATCGTATTCTGATCCACGCATCTTCTTTTTCTCTCGGATGGACAATGATAAAGTAAGGTTCAATGATGTAGTCTTTTATTAATTCTACATCTTCAAGGTGCTTTAGCCAATCCTTAGCAAACTCATCTTCTGTTAATTTGACGACCAACCATTTGTCAGGGTCAAAAGTCATGGATGCTGACGGGTAGGTGACGTTCGCCCCATCTTGAAAACGGTTGCCAAGTAGCACCATGGCCTCGTGATCGTTCAGGCCAGAATCCATAATGCGGACCTCATAAAAATGGTTCTTTTTCATTACGTTGGGGTGATTTTTCAGATGTTTTTCATACAGTTGCGCATAGGTGCTATAGATGGCGTATTCCATGATGCCCTCTTCTTTTTTCACCGCTGCTTCTGACCATTCCGAACTGCCTTCCCATGCTTTTTCCAGCTGCTCGCCCCATAGCTCTATTTTTTTCTCAAACTGTTCGCCCCAAGCTTCCATCTTATCTCCGAATTCTTCGGCTTTGAATTCAAAGTTCTTGGTCCACTCTAGGGCACTTTCTTCCCATTTCTTGGCGTTTTGTTCCAAGTGACGGCCAAAGGATTCCATTAGGTCACCGAATTTGTTAATGGCGCCTTCAAAGTTATGCATGTGTTTCTCATCTTTTTGGTAGCCTAGATTTTTAACGCCTGATAATGTCGAGCTATAGGCTTGGTGCTTAAGTTCTCCGTATAGAACAACACCGGATAAATGCATGGCTTCTTTTTCTGCTATTTTGATTTTCATAAGAACATCTCTTTTCTTTTTAGATTTTGTTGGTTGTTCTTATTATGCCAAGTTTTTACTCTTTTTGCTTGATGAATCATGCCAAATATGGCAGGTATGTGGATAAAATTGACAAATACTGCCTTTTCAGACCCACTTACTATCATCCTGTGCTATAATAATCCTTGATTTATAAATGCTTATTTTATAAATCTTGTTTTATGAGTGCTTATTCTATTTTCGTACTATGGAGGTTCCAATGTCAAGAACACAACTAAGAAAAGATATGATTCTTCAGGGTTCACCCTTAAAGGCTCTCGTTACATTATCCATACCTCTTATGGTAGGTAATCTTATTCAAACTCTTTATAATCTAACAGATGCTTATTTTGTTGGAAAACTGGGCTATATTCAGTTTTCAGCTATTTCCTATATATGGCCCATTACTTTTATCTTCTTAGCCTTTAGCATCGGTATGACCAGCGCAGCCACTTCTTTGATTGCTCAGTCCATCGGTAAGAATGAACATAAAAACGCTGTTACTTTAGCCACGCAATTTTTTATCATTTCACTTATTGCCGGTACTATTTTTGCTGTTATTGGTTCTGCCATGACACCTTTTATTATAAGGCTTATGGGGGCTGAAGGTGCGCTTTTTGACTACAGTGTGGCTTATCTGAAGATCGTTTTCTACGAAATGCCGATTCTCTTTCTTTTTCATGTCTACAAAGCCATGCGTGAAGGTATAGGGGATACCAAAACACCCACTTTTTATCTGGGTATTTCTGTTGTTCTAAACATGCTCCTCGATCCTTTGTTCATCTTCACTTTCAATATGGGGGTAGAAGGTGCTGCTTATGCAACGGTTCTATCTAAGCTTTTGGTCATGGGCTTTATGCTTTATGAGATGTTTAAGCCTAATGATAGTCTATATATTGCCCTTGACCAGTTGAAAGTTTCCATCAAGAGTATGAAGAATCTGTTTGAGATTGGTATTCCTGCCAGTATCGGTCAAACGGTTTCTGCCCTTGGCTTTGCGGTTATGAACAGTTATGTGGTTTCTTATGGTGATCCCACTTTAGCCGCTTTTGGTCTTGGCAACCGTATTACCTCACTGGTTATGATGCCGGCTTTTGGTCTTGGTGCTGCTTTGGCCACTTTTGTCGGTATTAATATAGGTGCCGCTCAATACGAACGTGCCAATAAGTCAGTTTTCACCGCCATGTCCTTAGGCTTTGGCTTACTCAGTTTCGGCAGTGTCATCCTCTATATCTTTAGAATACCACTTATACGTCTCTTTATCAGTGATCCTCATGTTATTGATCTGAGTGATCGGTATATGACGGTCTTGGCCTTTGTTTTTCCACTTATGGCCATTATACAGGCTCTACTGGGTGCTTTTTCCGGATCCGGTCACAGCTTATATGTTCTTTTTCTAACTCTTAGCCGTTTATGGCTGCTTCGCATTCCTATGATTTTATGGGCCAAAAATTATACTAACTTAGGCAGTGACGGCGTCTGGTATGCCATGTTGGTCAGTAATGTGATTGTCTGTATCGTCGGCATCTTCATCGTACTACAAGGCAAATGGTTACGGCCGACACTTAAATTATAGTTACTAATCTCGTTTAAAGGTGGTATAACGATTACCATCTGAATGAATTACTTTAAGGCCTACTTTACTTGCGATGTAGGCCATTGTTTTTGGGGTATAAAATGAGATATGACTCATGTCACGCATATAATGCCAACCCAAGAAATAGTCATCATCATTCTTATGAAATAGTGTCATCACCGCCAATATGCCATCCGGTTTAAGTAAAGATGCAAACAGTTCAAAATAAGGTAATGGATCTTCCAGATGTTCTACGACTTCTGTGGTTGTGATCAGGTCATATTTTTGATTCTCATAGACTTTGTCCGGTGCATAAAATAAGTCGTAGATGTCCACTTCATAACCATGATGACGTTCAAGAATCTGAGCCAATACCGGTGAGGGGCCACTCCCAAAGTCAAAGGCTTTCTTGCCTTCATTTGTATAGTCAAAAACTGCGTCTTCCAAAAAACGATAGAAAAATGCCACATATCTTGGATCATCTATAGAGTTGTTGTGGTTGTTATAGATCTTTAATGCTTCATCTTCGGATACCAAGTCATTGGTATCTTTTGTGATCAACTCGCAATGAAAGCAACGGTGATAAGTCACATCAAACTTTTCGTGTCGAAAGGGCTGGGTCTCATGGTTACACAGGATACATCTATGCATGATGGCTGCTCCTCTCATAGAAGATTACTTCCGGTCTAGATTCTACAAAAGGTATGGCGTCTTTCCTACAATATATAGACAGTCTATGTAAAGCTCTTGTCATGGCAACATACAGCAACTTGGCGTCTATCTCATTCTTATCAAACTTGTCTTTTAGAGTTCCCACAATAACACAATCAAATTCAAGGCCTTTTGCCAGATGGGCCGGCAATACCACAATCCGATGGTCAAAATGAAGCACCTTTTCATCAATGAGGACGATGTCCATATCACATGCTTTGATCAGCTTCATATGGATGAGCCTTGCTTCTTCTGATGATTTGGTTACAATGGCTATGGTGGTAAACCCATCTTTTGTTAGAATATTGATTTCATCCACAATGCCTTGAACCAGATTTCTCTTTGATTCATATGATTTGATGGTGGGTAGTTGACCATGTCTTACAACCGGTTTTGCCATAATCAGCTTCTCGGAGGATAATTGCTTTAAGACATCATTCGCTAAGTTCATAATCTCTATGGTGGTTCTATAACTTTGTTCTAGGGAGAGATAGTTAACTTCTTTATTAAAAATACCGGTTTTTACATAATCCCAATCTTTAATAGCCCGGTACATATGGATACTCTGAGACAAGTCACCTAGTATGGTGAATCGATCAGTTTTTAGAACTTTTCTTAGGACATGGAATTGAAAATCACTAAAATCCTGAGCTTCATCTATAACAGCGTATTTGATCTCATAGACATCGTCCAAGCCAAATATCTGTTCCTTAAGATACACCATGGCTGCAAGGTCTTCCACTTCAATCCTTTTTTCTGCAAAAAGTCGATTGGTTTCATCCATTATGTAGGTACAGAGATTGGGGTCGACAACTTCATTCTCCAAGTTCAGCTGGTTCAGCTGGTCCATCTCTTCTATGAATTGTTTATAAAAGCCGAGCAAATCATTTTTTATAACTTTTTTCATGTAGCTGTTGGTGGCGTTTCTTCCGTTCTTCTTTAGAACCTCTAACTTATGATCTCTCTCTTCAATAAGCCCCATCACTTCATGGCGTCTCTCATCAGAAGGCTCTTTGGTATCCATGATCCGTTCAATTCTTTTTTCATAATCCAAGGATAGATTCTCGACTAATTTTTTGGTTGTGTTCCTTGTAAAGTTCGCCAGATATTTTTTTATGGTATCCATTCTTCTGTAAAAAGGTTGATGGTTATAGCTTTCATAGTACATTCTCCGGATTTCTTCGTTGCCTAGGACCATGTGCTCACCGATATAATAATCTTCTTCCGGTAGGATGGCTATTTCTAGTGCTCTTAAATAAGCATCTAGTATTTTTTTCATATACATGCTGTTTTTGAACGCTGATGCTTGCTCAATCCGTGCTTTTTCTTCATCGGATAAAGCCAATGCATCGTTTCTGATAAGGGTATTGAGTTTTTTATTCGAATCGGTTAATTTGAATTTCTTACCAATCCACTCAAACATCAGGTCAATGTATGTGGTTTGCTTGACTTTATCTGCACCCAGTTCCGGTAATACACCGGATATATAATCTAAAAACAGATTATTTGGCGCAATAATCATAAAATCATAAGGCTTGAACGTCTCTGAATATGTATAGATCAAGTAGGCAATTCTATGTAGGGCGATGGTGGTCTTACCACTACCTGCAACCCCCTGAACGATTAAGGGTCGGTCTATGTCTGCACGAATGATATCATTTTGCTCCCCTTGTATGGTTGAGACAATGTCTTTTAGTTTTTCTCCTGCATGGTTTTCTAATGAAGCTTGTAGAAATGCATCTGTTGTGGAGATGTCCACATCCATAAAGTCAATAAGCGCCCCTTCTTCTATGGTGTACTGACGTTTTTTGGACAAATCTATCTTGAATTCTTTGTCGTTGACTTGATAGGCGACTTTTCCAAGGCGTCCATCATAGTACACACTGGCTATAGGCGCACGCCAGTCAACCACCATTGGTGTTTCCATGGTTTCGTCTCTTAGTGAGACTTTACCTATATATAATTTTTCTATATGGTCTTTGCCTTCTTGCTGAATATCCATACGAGCAAAATAAGTCTTTTTCCTAGCGTTTAGCAATAATTCAAAGTTTTTTTCCAATTCATCTAGGAGCTTTGAGTTGAGCATAATACTTGAGTAACTCAAACTGCTATCTAGATAGTCTAAATTGACATAAGCGTCTTTGATATCCTCTTTGAATTGTTTTCGGTTATCCACCACCGTTGCTATGGTTCTTTCTAGATAGGCTTGGGTTTCTTTTAGCCTTGTTTTTTCTGCCTCAAATTCTTTGTCTTTGAACTTTGCCATACTTATATATCCTTCTTTCCAAATCAGTTAACTTTCTCATCTATATCCTACTTAATTGACACTTCAATTAAGTTAAGTTAAGCCTCTTTTATATCGACTATAGATTATAACATATTTCTATCTATAATCAAAATGACTCACTGATTCATCTGAAATCGTGAGCCATTCTAGTGAGACTATTCTATTCTTCTAAAAAGTATTGAACTAGTTTATCATATTCATCTTGTACCAAATAACACGTATCCGTAAGGTATCCCTTTTCTAACTCAAATGTTTTTAAGCCTCTATAATAAAACTGCTTATGGCGCTCGTTAATAATGAATGGCATAATTCCAAACTTCAAACATTCTTTAAACATAATAATTCTTCCTACTCTTCCATTTCCGTCTTGAAATGGGTGTATACATTCAAACTTATGATGAAATTCTAAAATATCTTCAAACTTGACTTCATCCAATGCGTTATAATCTATAACTAACTTCGCCATCTCACCTTTTACTTTTGATGGTAAAACAGTCTTATTATCCCCGACCATATTAGGTTTTTGCTTATAGTCACCTACACTAAACCAGTCTTTTCTACTGTCTGATGTATTAGATTTAATGAGCTTATGGAATTCTTTTATTATAGATTCTGTTAATTCTTGATCCGCAACGTCAATCATATAATCAAAACATTGGAAATGGTTAATCGTTTCGATGATATCATCAACCGGAGTCGCCTCATCCTTAGGCATTGCAATCGTATTTGTTTCATAAATATATCGTGTTTGATCTTCTGAAAGTACACTTCCTTCAATTCTATTAGAATTATAAGCCAATTTGATTTGTGTCTGATGATAGAGCCCACCTTTTAGCTTCATTTTTTTTTCTTCTCTAAAAAGATTTAATAGTGGCTTTTCTAAGTCATATTCCATGTGCATAATATCCCCTGGTTGACAATTTAATACTTTACATATGTCCTCAATGACTTTCATGGAAATCGCCTCATTTTTTGATAGCTTTGCAATAGTTGCAGAAGATATTCCAAGTTTATTTTTTAAATCCATCTTTGTAATTTTTCTTTCAGAAAGCATCTCAAATAATTTTTTATATTGAATCGACATAATATCACCTCAATAACAGTATATCATATTTCTTCATATATATAAACTTTATCATATATATCTTTATATAAATAAAGTTTTATTGAGTCTATTAGAGAAATCGTCTAATTTTATAGAAGATTTTTTAGCTCTTTAATTATTTGCTAGATTAAAACTGCACTTCCACCAACATAGACCTGCATTGTATCATCACCTTCAACCCTTACTTTTACCATTATTTTTGATGGTCTCTTCATACTATAGCCTTGCTCTATGACAAAATCTCCATGGAATTCATGCTTTTGATATTTCATCAAGTAAGAGGCTAAAGCTGCATTGGCTGTTCCTGTTGCAGATTCTTCATTGATACCATATCTTGGAGCAAAATTCCTTACATGTGCCTCGCCATTAGATAGGGTTTCTAAACAAAAAGCATGAATACCGACGACATCATGCTTTCTGCTTATAGCGTTAATCTTTTCAAGATTAGGCCTAAGCCCTAATAAGGTCTCTAAGTCTTTAACTTGTAAGATGATGTCTTTAAGACCTGTTGATACAATCTGTATTGGCATGTCGCCGATATAGTCTCTCAGATGACTGTCAAAACATCCTGCAATCTCATTTTTATCCATGATCTCATAAAACTTGGGTGCATTCTGCTCCATATAAACATAGTGATCAAGTATCTGAAATTCTAGAATGCCTGCCTTTGTTTCTTGAATATAATCTCCAACCCTAATGATGCCTAGGTCTCTTAATAAGTTAAAGGTAGCAATGGTGGCATGTCCACATAGATCAACTTCATCCGTTGGGGTAAAAAATCTAACTTTAAAATCAGCTTTCGTTGATTTCATAACAAAAGCCGTCTCAGAATAGCCTACATCTTTTGCAATTCCCAGCATTTGTTCTTCTGATAATGAATCCGCATCTAAAACAACACCGGCTAAATTGCCACCATCTACACTGTCTGAAAACGCAGTCACTCTATATATATGGTTTTTCATAATCCGCCTCCTCCGTTAATAATTTAGCTTTGCCATAGGATTTTCATTTTTGTTATTTTTTCTAATACTTTTGGAACTTTGCTTTTTTATGAGTATAAAAAGTTTAAATCTGAGCTTCTTGTGTCATATTGTATCCTCACCCTCAGATTGTGTTTCTATACTTGGATTTCTTTTTATACTTGTTATGAATATATAACCAACTGCTATCATAGCAAGCAGTGAAACGTATTCGTTCTGTATAAAGAAAGGAATTGAAATAACACGTATGATTTTTATAGGATTAAAATATAAAAAGTATTGAAATGCTATGTATACCATTGGTAGACCTTGAATAATTATTTTCCACCATTTTATGGTCCATTTACCACTCTTTTTTATCTCTTCAATAAGGTCTGCAACGCCTATTATTGCACCAAATAAAATGAAATACAAATAATATACTATAAGTCTAAAATACATATTTGCGAGAATCGTATCACTATACTTTTCATCAAAAAAATCTATGTTCATTATAAAAGTATGAATATAGGTTCCAATCACCAAATAACTTATGAATATGAGACTCGTAATGATAATCTTTCTATTTTCCTTCATCCTAAATACCTCTCCTAATTCTTATTATGGCTCATTTACATTTTACTTAAGTTAACTTTTTACGCTATCGAACCAGAGTAACTATCCGAGACCACTGGTTGCTCACTTTCCATGCTTGCGAAAAAATTTATAAACAATTACTCCAATTACAATCACAATTATCCATGCAATTGTCACTGTAATTAGATAAGGTAAGTTATCCAAAGTAATTCCTCCTTTGCAATAGTCTTCAGTCTTAATATATGGTTTGTTAGATTTCAGGGCCATTGACACCTTACTCCTTATAATTGTTAGATTCAATCAACGCAGCACCCTTGTTTAAATATACTTAATAAACAGAGTCATCTATTTCAATTATTTTATTGTAGTAATCAGCGGCTTTTAAATAGCTATTATTCTTCATATAACATAATAGTCAGCCATTTCATTGTAATATTAAAATTTGATATCGTTTCGTGCTAAAAATAATGTAACCATGTAACTGACATTCGTCATAGTTTAAAGCTCTTGGCAATAGTCAGAATATCATTTTCGTCGATTAAATCGGTATTAAAAAACACTTCATGTATCGTTGTCTTGTCTTTTATAAGAAAAATATATGTCCAATTTTCAGTCCTTATATCTTTAGATGCAGCTGGTGGTGAAATAATAATCTTTATTTTGTGTGCTTCGGTAAAAAAGCCATCCAACTTTTTAGATTCAATTATTTCAGAGTGATTTGGTAGCAGTCTTTTTAACGGATCGCTATTATCTGAATAATATGATTGGATGTATAACCCTCCAACTTCTTCATTCTCTATCATAAAATATAGTGTTCCAGTCTCAAGCTCTTTATAAGACCAATCCTCTGGTATAGAGATTGAATAATACGGGGTTCTAATTTCTTGTTCTAGGTTTAAATCACTCTGCTCAATGTTACCCTTTTTATTATTAATGTTTTCTTCATCTTGAGTATTCGTTATTTGTTCCTGATTTAAAGCATCGTTTGGAAACTTCACTTTACAAGCCCCTATTTGAAAATAGGTATAAGAAGTATTTTTCTCATAGTAACATCACCTTCCTTATTATTCTTTATCTTTACCAATCTAAACCTTGAAATACTATTAATAACGGCGCTAATGTTTGTACTAATTGATATCTTTCACTATGGCAACTATTTACAAGACGAATATGACTCTGTACTATAGGTGATTTATGGCGATAATAATAAATCTTGATATTCTGTTGGTTAAAAAAAATGAAACTAAAGAATCTAGCTGAAGAAATGGGAATTTCCTATATCAATTTTTCAAATATAAAAATGGGGGAAATTAAAGCAATTCGTTTTTCTACTCTAGATTCTATTTGTAAAGCATTAAACTGTCAGCCTGGTGACATTCTTGAATATACAGATAATAAAAATTAATTAAAAAGGGGATAGATATTTCATCCCCTTTTTTAATTTTAAGGAACCAATTGCAAACTGCGTTCTACAAGAATCTGAATAATAATCTGAACTTGAGCCACTCGTACGCTATGCTCTCTCAGAGTGTAATATTCAGAATCGAAACGGTTTGCCCATTTATATTTACATATCCATAAAATCTTGCTAAAATCTTCAATCTTACATTCAGTCTTCTTTTATTTATGAATACGCGATACCCTTGCTTTTATTATACTAAAAACATACCTGAAATTTAGTAATTTAAAGACTTTAAGAGTTACTTAGCTGTCACTATTTTAATTATTTTTTTCTTCTCTTTTTCTCAAAATCAAATACATCTCAAGTATACTCTTTCATTTTCTATTTAGCATACCTGAGACTCTTAAATATGATTCGCTTAGTGGTTGTATTATATCGTTTTAATGCTTGACTTTTCATGGCTGGTTTTCTTATTTAACATAAAAGATGGTATTAAAAAATATCCTGATAGAAAAAATGATACTCCCTTAAAAGCTGAAGAATCCTGAAATATATAAATTACTGAAACGTGTCTAAAACTATTTGTACCTATTGCTATGCTTAGCATGTCTGGCAACCAAATTAGTAGTGTAAAACAAAAAAATGCCAGAAAAAATAGTAAATTGAGCACCGATATTTTGAAGGTTTTTTTCTTAAAATCGTTTGTGATAACAATAAAAAATATCACACCAAATAGAAAAATTAGCATTACCTCGACGAGACCTGCATACTCACGTATTACATATGTTTTAATTTTGATAAAGCTCATTATCACTATAAAAATAATAATGATCTCCACTCTTAATTTCTTACTCATCATCTTCTCACACGCTATATATTGAAGCTAATATAGCATCTTCCTTTCCATATTTTTACTGTTTCTCAAAACAAACTATAGCTTATACCTCAGTAAATGAGTTATACAAAGATGAGCATAAAATCATCTTTATATATTATTCCATTCACATTGTATCACTTTATTCAGTGTATAACTAGTACACACTCCTAGTGAGATTAGTCCAATATAACAATTACTTTCTTTTAGATAAAGTCAACTAAAATAATTTGAGACTATACTATCTTTTCCTAATAAATGATTAACTTACGTTATTTCTAATTCTAATTTTAATTTTAATAAACACGTGTATATTCAATAGCAAACTAAAAATTATTAATTAATCTATTAACCATTCAAGTGTTGGTGTATACCAAGACGATCCTCCATGACTAATTCTGCCCCGTGCATTAGCCTGAATTCTTGTTGAAGTAGTCAAATCTGTAACATTAGTATATAAGCCTTCTATTTTAGCAATGTTTTGATAAGTATATAGATTATTGTAAACAGTTGATGAATATGTATATTTCCCTCTAGAAACCCAATTATAGCCATAAGCATCGCTATACTTGTCTCCATTAGTATATTCAGTCAACTTAATTTCTCGGGGAACAATACCTATTGCAACGTTACTAAATTTTCCGGAAATTTTTTTAATCTTGTGCAAGTTATAATATATATTATTTCTCTCTGAATAGGTACTAACATACTCGACACGCAGCCATATCTTAGCATTGTAACCAGAATTATCCCACTTCCAGGTTTCAGGCGTTCCTCCACCACCAAAAGACTTTACACTATTTGGTGTAGTACTTATTTGAGTATCAGCTAGAATATTTGCCACAAAAGTTGTGTCAACATCACCATTATTCTTTATTTCTTTTTTTATTTTCTGAATGGAATATTTGACATCTTCAATTTTTGATCCGTACTTGTTCCCTTTCTCATCAGTTAGTGTTTCCCAAGTATCTTTATATTGATGGTTAAAATTCTTATCCTCATTTATTTTGCTATTCATTCTTGTAACTAATTCGTCTTCATTTATAATTTCTTTTGTAATGAATGAAACATTTTTTTATCTGAATCTTTTGCACTCACAGTAAAAGATACCGTTAGCATTGTAATTACTAGCATAATTATTGAAATTCTTTTCATAGCTTACCTCTTAGCTTTCTTCTAAAAATATAGTTACGTGGTTTATGGTTTCAGAAATATACACGTGGTTTATTCTCTACTTTAGTATTTTTAGTTTTCAACTATCACATTTTTAGTTCTTCACAATCCTCATAAAGAAATCCTCAACAATGAGATTTCCATATTACCAATGCACACTTAATATAGCTTAGTAATACCTAGTTCTTGAAACTACACTTGTACTCTCCATTAAAAAATTGTTGACATACGTGGATGCATAAATCTTTGTTCTGTACTGATAACCACTACTCACATTCCAGTAACCGATACAGTAGCCATAGTCATTATAGATTGTTTTATTCCATGACTTTACCGTATACCATTTACCATTACGATTTTGCTCAAGAGCAACAGTAATGGTTATTCTATCAACTCCTGGAGCAATGACATTCCCAGCCGCTTCGGCTCTTCCCGAACTATTGATTGTTAGAGATGGCGCAATCTCTGCTATGGTTGCCCACCTTGGTTGAATTTCTACTGCATTGGCAGTTGTGCCAACCACAAAACTAATAATCAGTAATAGAACTAATGGCTTTGATACTTTGCTGAACATAAAAATCACCTCCTTTACTATATATACAAGAAAGTGATCAAAAACGTGACGTTTTTATGAGATTTTTTTTATTTTTTTTGATATTTCTATCATTTCATTTTCTTTTATGTCAGAAGTCATTGAAAAAAACACTTTATCATT
>NZ_JCBCDA010000073.1:0-3495 GCF_059865615.1 Petrocella sp.
ATTCGAGTCTGACATTGCTGTAAATCCTGATGTTCCTATCGTAAAATTGGATTCTGTTGAAGGTCGAAAAGGCGGAAAGGTCCTTCTCACAATCTACTTTAGAAACTGGAGTCTCATGTTAGCCTTTGTCCGAGATGCAAATACAGCTCGAATAGTGTCAGAAGTTTTTGATTGGATATATGAATTTTTAGGTCATGATGCGTTTACTGATCTATTCCAGTCCACCCTCACAGACAGGGGAAGCGAATTTACAAATCCTCTGTCGCTAGAGTTTAACAAGAATAACGAGCGTAGAACCCGTATCTTCTATTGTGATCCTCAACGTTCTGATCAAAAAGGTGGATGTGAGGTAACCCATGAAATGATACGACGTGTATTACCAAAAGGAACATCTTTTGATGCACTGAGTCAGGAGGACATTTCCCTGATGATGAGTCATATCAATTCATATAATAGAAAAAAGCTTAATATCAAGCTCGTTCCCGCTAATGAGATTAATCTAACACCTCTATTGCTAAAAAAGTAAGCAACTTAGTTTACAAGAATTTAGTCTTGCAAGGAAAATGCTGAACCGGAAGTTAATTTTACAAACTGGAATCTCGGATTCCAATTCAACCTGCTATTTTTTTACTCATCAAAGCATAACAATGTTTTTTATAAAAGTAAAGTCTTTTTGTTGTATTTTTTATTTTATAATATATTATTGCAACTTTTATACATATATGGGAATTACTGGAAATACAGTATGGTAAAGCTTAAGTTTTTAAATATTCGGTCCACTGAGTTATTTATGAAAAATAGATACTAAAAAAAGGGTCCAAACACACAATATCCTTTGGCACCCTCTCCAATTCCATTATTTACTATTATGATTTACACGGTCAAATACTGGCAACACTAAAAAATTTTCTGATATAAAATCTCTAAAGTTACTATAACCACTGATACACCATTTATCAGTCCATGAATGGCCGTCGTCACCCAAAATGCAGATACCTTTTTATCTTCATATATTACAAAAGCATACGCTAATGGTAATCCAAGAACAAATGCAAAAAAAATATAATAGATACTATATAGATGGCCTGTACCAAAAAATACTGCTGAAATTAGAACCATTAAAAGCTTTCGACTCTTAAAGAAATTAAATTTTTTCAATACTCTAATGATCAAAAATTGATATATAAACGTTTCAAAAATTGGTATTATTATTGCAAAAATTAAGAATAATAGAACTAGAGGCACTTCTTCTACTTCAGGCCCATCTATATCTATTTTCACGAAAAATACCATTATAGCAATTAGAATAACAACTACATAAGAAATCAATGTCATCATAAGTATAAACTTAGCGGTTGGAAGGCTTCTTAAATATATGTCCAATTTATTGATATATTTCATTTGTTTGATCTCCTTTACCTTTACGAGAAACTATATATGTATTCTTCTTTAATTCGAATTATCTTTAGTGGCTCATTTTTTTGTAACAAATACCACTATTTACCTTTTTCACCCACTTTTCATATTATAGCCATTATCATTATATAAGTAAAGCATATTTTGTTGTATTTTGTATCATTTTATTTTTTATTGAAACTATTTACATAAATGGGAATTATTGTAAATTCATTATGACAAGATTAGGCTTTTGATGATTTCAATCCATAAAGTTGCTTGTAGAAAATGGATATTTAATAAAGAAGGTACAAACTTAAATATGTCTGTACCCTCTTCTACTTTATTATTTAATTTTGTTGCTCGCGCAACTCAACCGGATGAATTGTCCCATGGTTGAGTAGACGTAGTCATTAGGGTATAATATATTATAAGATGAACTGTTTATAACACTCAGACAATTATAGGAGGCTTTATGTACAAAGCAAATGAACATCGATACGATGATATGATCTATAGACGGGCTGGTCAAACCGGTTTACGGCTGCCACTAATTTCTTTGGGTTTATGGCATAATTTTGGTGATAGGACATTAATTGAAAATAGCAGACAGATGATTCACAAAGCATTTGACCTTGGCATAACCCATTTTGACCTAGCTAATAATTATGGACCTCCACCTGGTTCAGCTGAAAGCAATTTTGGTCGAATTCTAAGAGAAGATATGAAGCACTATAGAGATGAAATGATTATTTCAACGAAAGCCGGCTATTATATGTGGCCTGGACCCTATGGCGACTTAGGCTCAAGAAAATATATACTTTCCAGTTTAGATCAAAGTCTTACCCGCATGGGATTGGATTATGTAGATATTTTTTATCATCACAGACCGGATCCTGATACGCCTATCGAAGAGTCCATGTTAGCCCTTGATCAAGCTGTTCGACAGGGAAAAGCCCTATATGTCGGCATATCCAATTATCGAAGTGAAGCTGGTAGGGAGGCTTTATCCATCCTTAAGGAACTTAGGACCCCAGTTGTTATGACTCAACCAAGATATTCCATGTTCGATCGTTGGATTGAAGAGGACGGCTTGTTAAATCTGACAGATGAAATGGGCGTCGGCAACATTGTTTTCAGTCCTCTTGCTCAAGGTCTTCTAACCAATAAGTATTTAGGTCATATTCCTGAAGATTCCAGAATTGCCAGTAGCAGTCAGTTTTTAAATGAAAACAATCTTACAGATGACGTTTTAAATAAAATCAACCATCTGAATCAGTTGGCCAAGGAGCGAAATCAAACCTTAGCACAAATGGCATTAGCATGGGTTTTAAGAGATGACCGTATCACCACTGCCTTAATCGGTGCAAGCAAAGTTAGTCAAGTGGAAGACAGTGTTGCTACTATTCATAATTTGAATTTCAGCAAGGAAGAACTGAATTTAATTGATGAAATTTTAACTTAGAAAAAATTATTAAATGAGGGTGCAAACATATTTATGTCTGTACCCTCTTCTACTTCATTATTTACTTATTTTGCAATTTCTTGGGCATTGCAGTTAGAAAATACATTCTCCCAATCACGAATTGGACTTTCTTGTAATATTGCATCATTTAATATTGTCATAAATTCATCATGCTCGATGACTGTAGCACCTAAACGCCTAAGATGGTCTGTTGGCCAATGTCCACAATCACAAAACTTAAATCCAAGTTCTTTCATTCGTAAGCAAAAAGCAATAAAAAGATATTTAGACCCATTACTAATCGCTCCAAACTTAGATTCAATAAGAAAGTATTCACCTAAATGAAAGCCAAAAAGTCCACCGACTAATTTATCTTCTAGCCACAATTCTATTGAGTGAGAATACCCTGCTTGATGAAGATCATATAAGGATTGGATTCTATCATCTGTTAGCCATAAAAATCCATCGTGGGAGTCTCTACATCCATATATGACATCCTTAAATGCTTTGTCCGCTGTAATCGTAAACATATCTTTCTTAAGCAATGATTTTATCGGTCTTTCTATATGAATAGAATCCATAAAAATGACACATCTTTGATCTGCAACCCACCACAAGTAAGGTTCACCGTTTGT
>NZ_JCBCDA010000082.1:0-12767 GCF_059865615.1 Petrocella sp.
TTTGACTTGAGCTTGCGCTCTTGTTACTAAAAAACCAAGCTTGCTTTTGCTACATAATGAATTACATAGCGTCCGTTTTAAATTACTTTTTGATAGGTTGGTTTACTGTTCAGTTTTCAATGTTCAGGTCTTTTACAGCCCCGTGTTTCTAAGGCTTTCCTTGTTGCTTCTACTTCGTTACCTCTTGGGGCAACAGAGAGAATTATATCATCCACCACCTTAGAAGTCAATACTTTTATTTATCTTTTTTTCTTTGTTATTCTTCTACTTTTTCAAACACTACATATGGTGGTTTTAGCCCTTTTTATCTTCGTTATAATACAAGATTATTAAGTAGTCTACTTCAACGCACTACCCAAATTCATTATAAAATATTGCAATGGGTTATTATAATAGAAGAGTTTTGTGAAAATTGAACTTTCAATTAATTCCGACAAAGTCTCTGTGGCTTGAATCGAAATTATAAAAGACAACGAGAGCGTCGCCACCCACACAATAAGTATACCAATCAAAAGCCCTACTGAAAATCCACCTAATTTATTCATGGATTTGACAATCGGTAACCTTGTCAAAATATCTAAAACAATCACCACCGCATTTAATATCAGAGATACTATTAAAAATACAATTAGAAAAACAAATGCATTAACCGCCATCGTTGCAATAGATCCGCTAATATAGTCACCTAATCCTTTTGCCTCTAATTTATCATTGATTTCAGGTGTATTGTTTTTTTCAAGAAATCTTAAGATGTTTCCTGGTAA
Organism: Petrocella sp.; assembly: GCF_059865615.1. Taxonomy (NCBI): domain Bacteria; kingdom Bacillati; phylum Bacillota; class Clostridia; order Lachnospirales; family Vallitaleaceae; genus Petrocella; species Petrocella sp. The sequence goes on from NZ_JCBCDA010000082.1 coordinate 765, forward strand.
GTTAATGGCTCCAGATAAGATTACTTCATCTAATTCTGCATCCTGATCTCCCATTAGGTTTTCAATATTAAGTAGTTCTACTGTTTTTTCTCCTATCATTTGGTCAAATGACGTATTATTAATAATCAAACCACTAACTTGTGGTGAAATTAATAAAGTCAATACCAATGCCACTATAGTAGAGGTAAGTCCAAATAAGGTTTTTACAAAGCCTTTAATCATTCCATTTATGGCGCAAAAAAGAATGATGGCTATGAGTATTATGTCTAATGTATTCATCGATAGCCTCCAATTGTTAACTATTCTAAATGTCTTTTAGTTTAAGTATTTCAAAGTCGTATTCATACTCAATTAAATATCGGTTATTGCTAAGTTCATATATATTTATTATGTCTTTGTGTAGATTAGTTTCCCATATTTTCCGTTTTCCGATGTATTTTAAAACACGTGATCCTTGAATCACAAAAAGTGTATCCTCTTGAGTGGATAAATTGGTTACTTCGTCTTCAAATATTAATTCACTTTCAATCTCACCTTTTTTTGAGAAAATAACAACTTTTTGACTTAAAACCTCACCTTCCGGACTGATTGCTTCACCAAACTTTAAAACAAGCTGCTCGTTTAACGTCTCAATATCTTCAATCTCTGCTTCAAGAGATATCGATTTAATAAGTTCAGGCAATGGGTCTATGTAATAAAAGGTTAGAATATTGTCGCCAATAACAACTGCATGCTCATTATCCATAAAGTTGATTCTAGCTGCTAGCGTCTTGTTGAGTCGTTCATGACCAATTACTCGGTCTGTAAACTCTTCTCCTTTACCGGAAAAATCTAGAAAGGTGATGATCGATTCGATTACGTGCTGTGTTACATCTAAATGAGATGTTATCATACGTGAGGCATCTTTTGCAACCGCTACAGAAATAGGAAATCCATCTTCTTTAAAAATAGTTCTTCTTTCAATAACCATTCTACCTTGATAATCATACATATTGATAAAATGCTTATTATCTTCCTCTAAAATCAATGTCAAAAAACCAACTTCATTGAGATTGCCACTAACGATATTGTGGTTTGTTTTAATCGTTGCTATATTTCCGTCACCATTAAAGATATAGGCTTCTTTACCAGTAATGTTGACCACTGCCATATATGGTGCCTCAACTAAAAAAAGTAGCTCATTCAGATGATAAGACTTATTCCAAACACTTTTTTGGTCAAAAGTGTATTTGGTTAAGCCTTCTCTTGTTGCAATATAATAACCATCGGACATAGTTGTTATTTGTGATCCTTTAATTGTATCCAGTTTTCCCGATCCTACTGCTTCTAGATATATTGTACCTTTGTTGATTAAATGATAGTTTGGGCGTATGAATAGGCCATAAATCAATACAAAGATCAACAATGCCAGTAAAAATACTACAGGCCCGGATTTTTTTTTATCTATCGTCATCAAACTCTCCTATGAATTATTGCAATTGCATCAAATCATTATAAGATTCAATGTAATGACTGGCAGAGTTTTCCCACGAAAATCTTTTATTCATGCCACGTTCAACCAACAATTCCCAAGTGTCTTTATTATAAAAATAACTGATTGCCCTTCTAATACTGAGTTCAAAGTCCTGTCCGTTGTAATTTTTGAAAATAAAACCTGTTCCTTCATTTGGGTTTTCAGTATAATCTACAATGGTATCTACTAAGCCGCCTGTCTTACGAACAATCGGAACAGCACCGTACCTTAAGCTGTAAAGTTGTGATAAACCACAAGGTTCAAAGAGTGAAGGCATTAAAAAGAAGTCACAAGCCCCATAAATCTGTCTGGCATGCTTTTGGTCAAACTGAATCATAACATTTACTTTATCCGGATATTCTTCCATTAACTCTTTTAGACGTTTTTCATAATAATGATCTCCGGAGCCAAGTATCATAAATTGTACATCTTCATGTAAAAGCTGTTCCATTGCATAGATAATCAAATCAATGCCTTTTTGCTCTGCAAGTCTCGTAACAACACCAAATAAAGGTACGTTCTTTTGTGGTAAGTCTACTTTTTTCTGAACCATCGCTTTATGCTCTAGACGTTTTGTTCTAAAGTTGGAAACACCAAAATTCAACAACAAGGCTAGATCTGTTTCTGGGTTGTACTTATCATAATATATACCGTTAACAATACCTCTGATTTTGTAGCTATATTTTCTTAGAATACCATCAAGTCCATACCCAAACCAAGGCGTTTGAATTTCATTGGCATAGGTTTTACTTACGGTCGTTATTAAATCACCATAGACAATTCCTGCTTTCATGAAGCATATCTTACCATAATATTCTATGGCTTCGACCTTGAAATATCTAGGTGATAAATTAAGTGCATCAAGTGTATCTCTTTCAAAAACACCTTGATACTGTAAATTGTGTATGGTAAATATAATCTTGATTTTGTTATAAAAATCAAGTCTAGAGTATTCTTCTTTTAACAATAAACCGATTAAAGCCGTTTGCCAATCATTCAAATGAACAATATCCGGTTTTAAATCCAAAAACATCAGCATTTCCAGAGTCGCTTTACAGAAAAAACCAAAACGTTCTCCATCATCATCATAACCATAAAAGGTATCTCGGTTAAAGTAATCATCGTTACCAATGAAGTAAGTGGTTAGCCCACCCTCTATTAAATAGTATACATCTGCTACATGGGCTTTACCGCCTGTTTCAACGATAAAACTAAAGGATTTTTTTATAGGAAATTTTTCACTAATTCCTTTAAATTTTGGCATGACCCTAGTTGTTTCAATATTTTGAGCCTTTAGGGCATAAGGTAAGGCTTCTGCAACGTCAGCCAAGCCACCGGTCGCAGCATATGGAACGATTTCAGGTGATACATACAAAACATTTAGCTTATCCGCCATAGCAGTTCCTCGACTTTCATATCAATCTATTACTTAATGATTCCTGTATAGGCATTAACTCCTTCTCATTATTATATCATAAATCTAATGAAGATAACAATGAATGTAAAGTATATCTCTTTTATTCTTCTACGAGATACCCTTTTTGTCGCAGTTCATTTTCAATGACATCTAATATTTTTTCAGACGTTGCCTCTACTGTATGGTAATGATCGCCTTTTGTCAGAGCCATTAGTGGTACAAAATCTTTACTCAAGGTTCTAATCAAAAAATCATTCACTTGCCTTCTTGAACTTAAATGCATATCCACTGAGATCTCACCATATGCCAAATGACTTACTATGGTGTTTAGCAACAAACCCCCATTATCAACAATAATATAGAGCTCGTCTTCAATAGCATCTTGGGGATGTTTTACACAAAAAACCCTCTTGAATGTATCTGCCTTGACTTTATAAATTCGATACCCTTCCGATGTAGATATGATTTCGACACCTTGTGCCCTAAGTAGTGCCACGTCCTGAACAATGACCTGGCGACTTACCTTAAACATTTTAGCCATTTGGGTTCCTGTAATGGCTTGGGTGTTTTCGTTCAAGACTTCCATAATCTTGTCTCTTCTTTCTAATCCATCCATATTTCACCTTTTCCTTTTATCATTATTTATGGTTAAAGGTCAAAGCTAAGATTTACAATCTACATATAAGAGTATGTGAACCTTCAACTACATTTTTTGACGCTTTATCCATTTATTATATTAACATCCAATGGAATTCTTATGATGAATTTGACACCATCGGATGTATTACGAACAAAATAACTTATATTATGATGGTCAAACACCTTACCTGCGACTGCAAGACCGATACCTGTTCCTTCTTTTCCTTCACTGTTCTTGCCTTTGTAAAAACTTCCAAAAATCTTTGGAATATCCTCATCCTCAATACATGGACCCGTATTACTTACAGTGACTGTGACACAACGATCTACAAGAATCGTCTCAAATCTTATCTCTGAACCTGCTTCTGCATATTTTATGGCATTGTTTAAGATGTTTCTTATGGCTTGTTCCAACTTGATTCGATCACCTTTAATCAAAACCGTCTTTTTTAATGGTATATAATGAAGACTTTTATCTGATTGAATCAATAGAGTTTGATAAGCATCCTGTATATGATCAAAAAAAACTTTTAAATCCATATCTTCTTTTGTAATTGAAAAAGTGCCCGCTTCAAGCTCGGACAGTTGTAGCAAGTCCTTAATCATGTGACTCATTTTGTCACTTTCTTCATATATGATCTTATAATAGTCTTTACGCTCTTCCTCGGATTCTACAACGCCGTCTTCGAGTGCTTCAATATAACCATGGATGATGGATAAGGGTGTTTGAAGTTCATGTGAGACTTGTGCCACGAACTCTTTTCTAAGAATATCCAGCGCCTTTTCCTTGCTTAATTCATATTGAAGCGCTTTTATGGTGGCATCTAGCCGAGTCGCTAATGCATTAAACGTTGAACCCAGTTGTCCAATCTCATCTTTTCTATCTTCTTCATATTGTATGTCAAACTTAAGCTGTCGTAACTCATTAGCCATTAAGGTAAGTCTTTTTATAGGACGTGTCATGTTGGTAGATATAATACCTGCCATAAACATGGCAATAACCATGATGACTATACCCACATAATTTATAAAAGCACTGATTGCTTCAAGTGTCTGATCCATTGCAGTTATAGGAATTTGGAGCATCGCAACACCATTACTAGAAAGCCTTTCACTATAAACGAGCCATCTTGTTTCTTTGACTGGGTAATTGGTTTCAAGAATATAAGCCTTTACCCCATTTACTTCAATGTTTTTTATAATCTTTCCTTTTGAATATTTTAACACATCCTCATCGGATATAACAATACCTGCTTCTGCGTCATATATACTAATTTTACCTTCAAAATTGTAACCTAAGTACTCAAAATCTTGAATTCTGTCTATTGGTGATGAGCTTACTTGAATAATAGTTTCAATCTGCTGAATGGTTTTTTGCATAGTCGTTACTTTTTCTCTGTAGTAGTAGGGTTCTATGAAAAACTCCATGCTTAACCAAAGTATGAAGAAGATGATCAGGACTAACCCTAAGAAAGCTATAAATAATTTACCCCTAATTGTCTTCATCATTACACCTCAAACCTATAGCCTACACCTCTTACTGTTTGTATGCGATCGCCTTCAATGCCCATTTTTTTTCTGAGACGCTTAATAACTGTATCCACTGTGCGGTCATCTCCAAAATAATCAAACCCCCAGACTCTATTAAGGATTTGCTCCCTTGATAATGCTTGATTGGCATTATCCACAAAATACATTAAACAATCATACTCTTTGGGGCTGAAAGTCATATCTTTTCCCTCAACCAATATACGTCTTGCTCCTGTATCAATCGATAATACACCAAATTGCATTTTTTCATTAGTCGATGTTACATTGGTTCTTTTTAACAATGCTTTTATCCTTGCCATTAGTTCTCTTGTACTAAAGGGCTTTGTAACATAATCGTCAATTCCAACATCAAATCCTTTAAGTTTATCTTCTTCAGCCGATCTTGCTGTTAACATAATTATTGGAACTTGGCTTGTTTTTCGAATTTCTTTACTTACTTCATAACCATTTTTAAATGGCATCATAACATCCATTACAACTAAGTCAATGGTTTCAGTATCAAAAATCTTTAAAGCTTCTATACCATTAGACGCTTCATGTACATGAAACCCCTCTAGAAAAAGGTATTTTTTTATAAGTTTTCTCAGTTTTTCTTCATCTTCTACAACCAGAATGTTTATTTGATACATTTAATCACTTCCTTTTTCTATTTAGTCTTCCTTGTCATTAACATTTATTAACTTTAACCAACTTTTCAACCAATCACTTCTACTATATCAAATTATTGTGACAAAATTATGACGAAATTTGTCCTTTATTTCAAGGCTATTTTGTGTTATATTGATTGAACTTAACAATATTTTTTGTTAAAATAGGGTTGACCAATAACTGACTGATGAAGGGAGAAGAATTATGAAGTATATCCGACCGTATTGGGACACTGCGCTTGCCCTTTTACTTTTATGGTGTATTATTAACGGCTCATTTGGATTGCCTGCTCTCATATCAGGTTCAATTGCTTCGGTCATTACCATCATCATGGTTCGACTCCTGTTTTCAAATAATGATCATATTAAAAACTATCGCGTCCCCCTCTATCTTTTCTTGTGGTTTTTTATCATTTTGATTTATCAAATCATTAAATCTGCCATTTCAACTGTTATCTTAATTACAAAAAATAATATCAATCCAGTGATTATTGAACTTGACACATCTATCAATAACCACTGGTTTCAATGTCTTGTGGCAAATAGTATCACCTTGACACCAGGAACTGTTACTATTGATAAGACCAATCATCATCTGACAATTTTGTGGCTCTATCCAACCACCCATGACAAAAAGGCTCAAGCCGATGCAATCTTTGGTCCTTTTGAACGCATTCTTAAGAGAGGAGATAACTACTAATGCCTTATTTGATGTTTGTTTTATTACTCTTATCATTACTTTGTCTCCTTAAAGTACTTATTGGACCTACTATTTGGGACCGCATTCTTGGTTTTAATCTTTTTTCTGCAATATTTATACTGATCATTCTACTCTACACCGTTATAGAAGATCAATCTTATTTGATTGATGTCGCTTTGGTATACGCACTTCTTGGTTTCATCAGTATTGTTTTTATAACTAGGTTCTTACAAAAGAAAGGGGATATATAGTGATTGTTCATGAAATTACCGGAATGATTTTTATCAGCATTGGTATTGTTTTTATAATTATTGGTATATTTGGTTTATACCGGTACAATAATTTTTATACACGTGCGAGTGTTTCTTCATTAATTGACAGTGCAGGCTTTTTATTCATATCTTTTGGCATTGTCTTATATAAGGGTCTATCTACGTTTTCTTTGAAAATGCTTTTTTTGATTTTACTGACTTTACTACTCAACCCTTTAGCAAGCCACTTTACCGTTAGAGGCGCCTATTTAAGTGGTCATCGACCTAGGAAGGAGCACTAACATGCTGAACATCGTTTTATTATTGATGCTTGTTTTTGCAATTGCATCGATTCAAACAAATAGCTTGAGACATGCTGTTATTTATTTATGTGTATTCTCGCTGCTTTGTTCTTTTGTTTATGTGCTCTACCAGGCGCCTGATGTTGCCATGGCGGAAGCAGTTATTGGTTGTACTTTGTCGACTGTTTTATATCTGGTTGCTATAAAAAAATACCGGGTTTTTCGCGTTTACTACTCCGGGCATGTTACTTTACTTGAGAAGCAACCTGAATTCAATGTGCTAAAAAACAACCTCACCATGATGATGGATAACTTCTTAAGGGAACATGAACTGGAGCTGGATCTAATTGATACCAAAGAGACTTTTGATGAAATCCATGGTCTTCATGATTATGACGTTATTGTTGAACATGATAACAAAGGCATTACTATGTATGGTTCCCAATCCAATTATCTTTATGACGGTTTGGTGACCCATCTTATAGAGCATAATGCTTTTGATATAGATTACGAGTATATTCTTGAGGAAGAAGGTGATGAACTATTATGAGGCGTAAAGTTACCGCTGCTTTTATCATCGGCATATTCCTACTCATCATCTCTGTAAATGTTATTCCTCTTGAAACAAGTACAGATCTTTTTCATTATTATATTAATAATTTTAAAGCGGATACTGGCGCAGAAAACAGTGTCACAGCCATATATCTCAACTATCGTCTTTTTGATACTTTTTTTGAAACTTTGCTATTACTTGTATCCGTCATCGGTATTATATATTTTTCTAGACATGAAGGTGATTATTAATGGGAAAACATTCAGAACTATTTGCACAGACCATGGGGCTTGTATACCCCATCATCATCTTATATGGGTTTTATATCATCTATAACGGCCATCTGACACCTGGTGGTGGATTTCAAGGCGGTGCAATTTTAGCCGGTGTTTTTACCATTCAGTATCTTACAACTGATACTAAGAACGTGAGTCTAGATATACTAAACCGTATTGAAAAAACCATCTATTTACTCTTATTATTAACTGGTATCTTGATTGTATTTTATATGAATCAAGATCTAACCCTTGTTCAAAAAAGCTATTATCTTTTACTGATGAATACCCTTATTGGTGTTAAAGTTAGTTGTGGTTTAACCGTCATTTTTTATCGATTTGTTCTTTTTGAAAGTAGGTGATTCATATGGAAAAGATTTTTAACGGCGAATCTATTAGCATTCTCCTGTTCCTTATTGGCGTTTATGGACTATTGGCTAGAAGAAATATTATAAAAACCGTTATTTCTTTGGCCATTATGCAGTCTGCCATCATTCTCTTTTTCTTAACCATCAATTATGAAGACGGACGTATTCCCCCAATTGGGGATGTAACCATACACACCGCTGTGGACCCTGTACCACAAGCTCTTATGATTACCGCAATTGTCATTGGTGTGGCCGTTACCGCTGTAAGTCTGACCATGTTTATAAGCTTATATCACCATTACGGGACAACAAATTGGCTAAAAGTCATCAATAAAAGACGTGAAGATTAGATGAGGTGATCTATGACATTATTTTGGTTAGTCGTTCTCCCTATAATAACTGCATTGATTGGCTATTTAAGCCATTATAAAAGGATTTTTATTCTGGTAGGCATTGCCCAACTTTGTACAGTCGGTGTTGCCATTGTAACCTTCATTCAGGTTATTTTATACGGGCCAATGACCCAGGCACTTGGTGATTATCAAGATTCTATTGGTATTAATCTGGTCGCAGATCCTATTAGCAGTTTTTTTGTGGTTCTGACTTGTTTCATATTCACAGCTATGTTACTGTTCAACTATCATAAATCATATATGAATAGACTTTTTTTATTTCTTTTCCTAACGCTACAAGGTCTTATCATAGCAATTTTTCTATCGAATGACCTTTTTGATATCTATACTTTACTTGAGGTGTCAACCGTTGTTGTTAGTATTCTAATTATGTACAAAAGAGATAGTCAGTCTATTTATGACGGTATGGTTTATCTCTTAACCAATCTTGTATCCATGGCTTTCTTTCTATTTGGACTTGGCTATATCTATAAGATATTTGGCACTTTAGATCTTACTGCCATAAAGGCTGCCATACCGTATGTTGAGAATACAGATACATTAATACTCCCTTATGCCTTTCTCGTTACGGCTATAAGCCTTAAGTCCGCCATAATGCCTTTGTTTAGCTGGTTACCAAGGGCTCATGGCACCCCTTCGGCACCCTCTATTGTTTCAGCTGTTTTATCCGGTATTTTTGTTAAAGGTGGTGTCTATTTATTTATACGTTTTCAAGATACCTTTGCAATGGGTCTAGATACATCTTATATTTTTATTTTAATCGGTTTTGCTACTGCCGTTATCGGCTTCATCTTTGCTTTGTCACAAACGGACCTGAAATTACTTTTGGCGTATTCCACCGTGAGTCAAATCGGACTCATTGTTTTTGGTCTTTCATTAGGATCCGATTATAGCTACTATGGTGCTGTCTATCATATTATGAATCATGCTGTTTTTAAAGCTACTTTGTTCTTGACTGCTGGTATGATTATTGAGGAGTATGAAACCAGAGATATCCGAAAAATTAAAGGTGTTTTTAAACGTATGCCATTTATCGCCATAATTACAATCATCGCAATTATGGGTATAACCGGTGCCCCTCTTTTTAATGGCAGTGTTTCAAAATCTCTTATACAGAAAGGTATCTCCTATCAGTCTTATCTAGAGTATGGTCTCATCTTTATTAACCTTGGAACCATTATTACCTATATCAAATATGCTACTATATTAACAGGTGATAATCAGAAAGGTCACCGTGTCCGGTGGAATCAAAAAGTTGCCTTAAGTGTATTAGCCTTTGCCTGTATTTTGGGTGGTCTTTTTGGTCAGTGGTTTGTAGGTATTCTCTTTGACCTAAATATTACTCTAAGCTTTACAGATCTTATTAATAAAAGCGTTGTCTATTTAGTCAGCATACTCATTGGCTATACTTTTTACAAATACTGGTATCCAAGGATTCACTTTTTCAAAACGATATGGGAAATTGAACTCAGCTTTAATGAAATAATATTTTCAATTGTTTTTTTCTTTGGAAGCTTTTTAAGCTATTTACTTATTATCTATTAAGTTAAGATGTCATATATGACAAGGAGGATCAAATGCTTTTATTTTGGTTAGTTCTCTTACCTATACTTTCTTCAATCGTTGCCTATTTGAATAAACGTCGACTTACCGGTTACCTTCTTGGTCTTACCCAGCTGTTGATGTTTTTCATTGCCCTAATAACAGCTATTGATGTCTATACTAATAGCACTATTATCTATAGTTTCGGAGGAAACACTGTGAATATTGGTATTAACCTAGTGGCTGATAAGGTTAATATCATCTTTATTCTCTTATCTTGTGCTTTTTTTCCTATTATGCTCCTTTTTAATTACCATAAGTCTTATATGAATAAGCTTTTTCTATTTCTCTTTCTAGTACTTCAAGGTCTTATCAACGGTATTTTTCTCTCTAATGACCTTTTTAACTTATATGCTTTAATTGAAGTTTCTACAATCACCGTCAGCATTCTCATTATGTATAAGAAAACCAGCCATAGCATTTATGACGGTATTTTGTATTTGCTTATTAATTTAGTCTCCATGGCTTTTTTCTTGCTCGGTGTTGGATATATCTATAAGATTTTTGGTACCCTTGACCTAACTCTAATCAAGCAGCAGTTAACTTATGTTCCCAACTCACCCAGTTTGATTTTACCCTATACTCTACTAATCACGCCAATCGTATTAAAATCGGCATTGTTACCCCTACCAAGAGCCCATGGCACGCCTTCTGCTCCTTCTATTGTGTCCTCTGTACTTTCCGGCATTTATGTCACCAGCAGTCTTTATCTATTCATTAAAATACAAGACACTTTTTCCCCTGCCATTGATACCGCCTCACTTTTTCTAAGTCTTGGTTTTATTATTTCAATACTAGGTTTTGTGCTGGCACTTTCACAAAATGATATACGCTTAATCTTGACTTATTCTACGATAAGTCAAGTTGGTCTTATTGTTTTTGGACTTTCTTTGGCATCAGACTATAGTTATTATGGTTCAATTTATCACCTACTTAGTCATGCTATTTTCAAGTCAACGCTTTTTCTAACAGCCGGTATGATTATTGAAGAGTATGATACTCGTGATATACGCAAAATCAGAGGGCTTTTTAAACGTATGCCTTTTGTTACCATCATTATTTGCTTCGCACTCCTTGGGATTAGTGGCGCACCTCTTTTTAATGGTAGTATATCAAAATATTTGATTAAAAAAGGCAGCGATTCTACTCAATTTTTGGAATATGGTCTTATTATAATCAACATTGCTACCATAACCTATCTGATGAAATATACTTCTATGTTCTTCGGTAGTTCAAAAAAATCGAAAACACCGCCTTTGAATCAAAAGATTGCCCTAATTTCTTTAGCAAGTTTATGTCTTCTTGGCGGTATTGGTGGCCAAATTTTTATCAATTGGCTTTTTAAGCTTAATATTCAAATAGAAGCTTTACAATATTTAGAAAAGACCATCATTTATATCTTAAGTTTAGGTATTGGTTATCTATTCTATGAATTTATTTATAAAAAATCCAATTTCTTTATGACCATTCGCCAACTTGAGTTGAATTTTAATGAGCTCATTCTTACCATTACATTATTTTTTACAGGTTTACTTTCTTATTTACTGCTTGTGCAGTAAATTACTTTTTAATACGAAATGAGGTTTATTATGTATCGCTTATGGGGAAAAATTATGATCGATAATCAGTTTCGGTCTGATTATATTTTTGAACTTGAGAATGAGGACATTGCAAGTCCCTCTAGTTTAAAAAAGGGACTGGAATTTTTGACTTTGCATTTTGATATTGAAATGCCAATGTGGCTATCTGACAATGAAAAAGATTATGAACGA
>NZ_JCBCDA010000100.1:0-2481 GCF_059865615.1 Petrocella sp.
ATTTCCTGATTCTGATAGAACGATTGAATTACTGAAGACAGCAGTTACGATTCAGGTTGATGATCCTAAATACAAAGAGTATTGTGAAATTAGAAATCTGCAAATGTATGCTTTTTTAGTGGATATGTATAGCTATTCTCCAAAAACCTATAATCCTGAGAAAGCTATTGAATATTTAGAACACTTATATCAATTAAAGCCAGAAAGAAAAGGGCTAAAATTAGAAATGGCAATGTTATATTTGGCTTTGGATGATTTTGCAAATGCAGAAATATTAATAAATGAATATAAAAATGAACACTTTACAAACATGAATTCTTTGATAGTAGATTGCCTATATTATATAAAAACAGGGGAGCATAAGAAAGCGAAAAAAATACTTAATAAGTTAAGAATAGTTTCAATTAGTAAAGTTAATAAATCTCATTATTATGCTTTTAGCGCTTATTATTATGAAGAAATAGATAAGATGGAAAAAGCAAAAGAGTATTATAATAAATTTGTTGATTACAATAAAAAAAATGCTTTTATATACGATACAGTTCAAGCAGAAGAACGGTTAGATATTAACTTTGATGATATTCGTAAGGAACTTGAGATGGAATATGAAGCCTATAATAAAATCAGTCTTGAGCTAGAAGAGTAGATAAGTGATTGTATTAGAATGCTAGAAATTTACAAGAAGTATTAACGAAATTCAGCATTTATGAGTAGTAGTTAGATGGATAATTAATTGAAATATATATTAGAGAAATAAATTAAAAATCATTGTATTCATTAAATATATGTGATAAATTAAATAGAACGATCATATATGCAAAGACAAAAAGACATATAAATATAAAAAATACCACTAAAAGAGGAGAGTAAAAAGATGAAGAGAGTCATAACAGCCATATTAGTATTAGCAATGTTAGTAGGAAGTATTACGATAAACGCCACAACACTAGAAGATATTAAAGGTAAGGTATCGACTGTAAAAGATATCAATGATACCACCTTAAACAGCTTAAAGACAGAGATAGCAAAAGAATTTGAGGATTACATAAAAGCAGAATGGTACGCAAACCATATGGCAAAATTAGTTGCCGTAGATGGGATAGCTGGATACACAGACGGAACAATAAAACCAAATGGAACGATTACAAAAGCAGAATTCACGAAAATATTAATAGCAAGTATCTATGGCGTTCAAAAGGAAAGTGATAAAGATCATTGGGTGACACCCTATATGACAAAAGCAGAAGCCGTAGGCATCCTCGAAAAAGGGGATATGAATATCACAAGTTATGACAGGGCCATAACCAGACAGGAAATGGCTAAGATGGTAGTCCTAGCAACGGAGAAAGTATACAAAGAAGCTGAAGTGACAGAAGATGTAGACCTCCTAATAAAAGACATTGGCAGCATCAATAGGTCTTACCAAACATATGTTAGAAAAGTCTATGCCAGAGGGATTATAGGTGGGTACCTGGATAGAACCTTTAAAGCAACCGGAAATGCAACACGAGCAGAAGCAAGTACCATATTAGTAAGGCTTTTTGATGAAAGAGAAAGGTTAGAAGTTGTTATCGGTTGGGGTGGTAGAGAGACGGTCACCGTATATGGATATACATTACCGGTAAAAGAAGCCACAGGATTAAAATATGAGTTCACAAAGCTTGAACTGATTGCTAAAGGATACAGTGAAATATTAATGTCGGTTAATTTATTGGAACGCACAGGACTTGAGGAACAACATGACGCAGTAGAAAAAGCCCTACTGTGTAAATTCGATCAAGCGACTGTCAAAAAGGTTATGGATATTGTGAAGACAAAAGAAGTATATGATGACAAGATTGAATATACAAAGATCTCTGCTGGACAAAAATATATTAGTATTGCTTCAGCCTATGGAGGAGCCTATGTGAATGTTCAAGTATTTAATAAATAGGAGTAAGTATGAAAAATATACTGAAGATAATAGAAATCTTAATAGTCTTATTAATCATCACAAGTAATAATATATATGGTGATACGGCTCCATCCATATTTGAAGAAGTTACCATTCAAGGGAAATTAGATATTATGAATCAACAGTTACAGCATAAATTTGATTTTCCGACCAACTATAATTACTTCAAACAAAAAGGAGATTATGACAGAAATCTCAATACAACACTCCTTGAAGGTAGTGATTCTAAGGAGATGATAGAACCTATTAATAGAGAGTAGTGAGTCATTTGAATTAAATAAAGGGGAAATAAGATGAGCGTATTGGTATTGAATTATAGTGAATTAAGCTCAAGTATCAAAAATGCTAATAAAGCGGCCAATCAAGCAAGAGATTATGGGGACACAATTAAAAAAACAATATGCAAAAAAATCTCAAGCCTACCCGGAGGCAGTACTAATAATACAAGTAATGCAGACTGGTTTGCCCAGAAAAAAATCGCTGCTTTGGCTGAAAAAGCGGATAGGCTAGATACTTTTGCATCAAAA
>NZ_JCBCDA010000149.1:0-1977 GCF_059865615.1 Petrocella sp.
GGTTAACAGCAAAAGGCGGAGACCCTTCAATATTCTTAAAAAGATGAGGTGAATTAAATGGTATCTGAGAAAGAATTAAAAGTAATTATTGAGCAAGTGTTATCAGAAATGAAAAGCAAGGATTTTACAGAGTCAAAGAAAGACACAGGAGTAAGTCAAAGTGCAGTCGACTATATAGAGGACAATGAATTGTCAGATATTACCATGGTGGATATGAGAAAGCAATTGTTGGTCCCAAATCCGGAGAATGGAGAAGATTATCTGCAGATGAAGGCAAAAACTTCGGCAAGGATTGGTGTATGGCGAGCAGGTCCAAGGTATAAGACCCAAACCTTACTTAGATTCAGAGCAGACCATGCGGTGGCTATGGACGCTGTTTTCACAGATGTGTCCGAAGAAATCATCGCTGAAATGAATCTTTTTACAGTAAAAACCAAATGTAAGGACAAAGATGAGTATTTAACCCGGCCGGATCTTGGTAGAAAGTTTGATGATGAAGAAGTTGCCGTCATGAAAGAAAAATGCAAGATGAACCCACAAGTTCAGGTTGTTGTAGCCGACGGGTTAAGTTCAACAGCCATAGAAGCCAATATTAGGGACATACTACCGGTTATTTTTCAAGGACTTGAAGGTTATGGTATCAAGGCCGGCACACCTTTCTTTATCAAATACGGTCGCGTACCTTCTATGGATGTTGTATCTGAAGTGACAGGCGCTGACATAACTTGCTTATTAGTAGGAGAAAGACCGGGACTAGCTACAGGAGAAAGTATGAGTGCATATATCGCCTATAAAGGAACAGTAGGTATGCCAGAAGCCAGAAGAACAGTGGTATCGAATATCCATCAAGGCGGAACCGCAGCAGTTGAAGCCGGCGCTCATATAGCACACATATTAAAAGAAATGCTGGACCAAAAGAAAAGTGGTCTGGAATTACAATTGTAAATAAGGAGGGACAAGAATATGAAGAATGATGCAATTCGTGCAAGTGTACTGAGTGTTAAGTTGATTCCAAATGTAGATGCAGACCTGGCAAAAGCACTGGAGTTGAAACCGGAACAAAGATGTATTGGACTTGTTACATCCGATTGTGATGATGTTTCTTATACCGCACTGGATGAAGCAACAAAAAAAGCCGAAGTCGAAGTGGTTTACGCAAAATCTTTTTATGCCGGTGCAGGGAATGCTTCCACAAAACTAGCCGGTGAGTTTATCGGTATTTTAGCTGGGGCCAATCCGGCAGAGGTAAGAAGTGGTTTGGATGTTGTGGTTGATTTTATAGCAAACGATGCTTGCTTCTATAGTGCCAATGATGATGACACCATACCTTATTACGCCCACTGTATTTCTAGAACAGGATCATATTTATCCAAGATGGCGGGTGTAGAAGAGGGTGAAGCCCTTGCTTATTTGATCGCACCGCCAATTGAAGCGGTTTATGCATTGGATGCAGCCCTCAAATCATCGGATGTTAAGATGGTTCAATTCTATGGACCACCTTCTGAGACAAACTTTGGCGGTGGCTTATTAACAGGTAGTCAATCCGCTTGTAAATCAGCCTGTGATGCTTTTGCATCAGCGGTAAACTTTGTTGCAGACGATCCGACCAAATACTAATAAGAAAATGTGGTGAAAAATATGAATAATATAGCCCTAGGAATGATAGAAACATATGGATATGTAGGGGCAATAGAAGCCGCCGATATATGTTTGAAGACAGCCAATGTAAGCTTACTAGGCTGTGAATTTGTTAAGGGCGGATTGGTAACCATACATATTAGAGGTGATGTAGGTGCCGTAAAAGCGTCGATTGATGCGGCAGAGGCAGCGGTACAAAAAATCGGTCAGCTTTTATCCACCCATGTCATTCCAAGACCCAGTGACGACGTGGAAAAAATATTGCCAATGCCATCATTAGTAGTTTTACAAAGTGATCATCACAGCCAAAAAGTAGACACCAAAGAAGAGAAAAGTGAA